>CAYFTH010000030.1:0-1892 GCA_964346075.1 uncultured Fluviicola sp.
CCTCCATCAGCGAATGGACTCCCCGGAATTCACCACGTCATGGCGCGCTCGATAAAAGATATTTTTTGTCGTTACAAAACACTCAAAGGCTACCAGGTAAAACGTAAAGCGGGTTGGGATACTCACGGTCTTCCTGTTGAACTAGGCGTTGAAAAAGAACTCGGTATCACCAAAGAAGATATTGGAACTGAAATTTCTGTTGAAGATTACAACAGCGCGTGTAAAGAAGCCGTCATGCGCTATACCGATGTTTGGAACAACCTGACTAAGAAAATGGGCTACTGGGTGGATATGGAAAACCCATACATCACCTACGAACCCAAATACATGGAAAGCGTTTGGTGGCTGCTCGGTCAACTCTACGAAAAAGGATTAATTTACAAAGGATATACAATTCAACCCTATTCCCCAAAAGCAGGAACAGGTCTTTCATCCCACGAATTGAACCAACCGGGTTGTTACAAAGATGTGAAGGATACGTCGTGCGTGGCACAGTTTAAATTGACGGATGAATCGTTAAACAATCGAGGGCTTCGACTCCGCTCAGCCCTCGAAAAATCTAATGCTGAGCGTGGACTGAGCGGAGCCGATGTCCACCTCCTGGCCTGGACCACCACCCCGTGGACACTACCTTCCAACACCGCATTAACCGTAGGAAAAAATATCGATTACGTACTGGTTCAATCGTACAACCAATACACCTTTGAACCCATCAACGTCGTCATTGCTAAGGCATTGGTAGGAAAACAGTTTTCCAAAAATTATTTTGAAGTGGAAGACGCCTCCGAACTCGATAACTACGAAAAAGGAGGGAAGAAAATTCCATTTTTTGTGGGAGAATCATTCAAAGGTTCGGATTTGGTAGGTTTACGCTATGAGCAATTATTGCCGTACGCACAACCGATGGAAAATCCCGAGAATGCATTTCAAGTCATTGCTGGAGATTTCGTAACAACCGAAGACGGTACGGGAATCGTACACACGGCTCCTACTTTTGGTGCAGATGATGCCATGGTGGGAAAACAAGCGGGCGTTCCCGGATTATTAGTTCCCGATGAACGCGGAAACGGCGTTCCTTTGGTCGATTTACAAGGAAAATTTAGACCGGAAATGGGTGAATTTGCTGGAATGTACGTGAAAAACGAATATTACGACGAAGGCGAAGCACCCGAAAAATCGGTGGATGTATTGATCTCGATCAAACTGAAAGAAGAAAACAAAGCTTTTAAAGTAGAGAAATACGAACACAGTTATCCACATTGTTGGAGAACGGATAAACCTATTTTGTATTACCCACTCGATTCCTGGTTTGTGAAAGTGACAGACAAAAAAGACCGCATGATGGAACTCAACAAAACCATCAACTGGCAGCCGGAATCTACAGGTACTGGTCGTTTCGGAAAATGGCTGGAGAACTTAAACGACTGGAACTTATCGCGTTCGCGCTACTGGGGTACACCCATTCCCATTTGGAGAACGGAAGATGGAGACGAACAAATTTTTATTTCTTCCATCAAACAACTGAAAGAAGAATGTCAAAAGGCCGTTGAAGCTGGTGTGATGGAGAACAACCCACTCGCTGATTTCGATCCTTCCGATCTATCAAAAACAAACTACGAAAAGGTAGATTTACATAAAAATTACGTGGATCAAATCACCTTGGTTTCTGCGTCTGGAAAACCGATGAAACGAGAAGCTGACCTCATCGATGTTTGGTTCGATTCGGGTTCTATGCCTTACGCTCAGTGGCATTATCCGTTTGAAAACAAGGAAATGATCGATGATCACAAAGCGTATCCAGGCGATTTTATCGCTGAAGGTGTGGATCAAACGAGAGGTTGGTTTTATACGTTGCACGCGATTGGAACTACCGTTTTTGATTCTGTAGCCTA
>CAYFTH010000030.1:1992-29919 GCA_964346075.1 uncultured Fluviicola sp.
ATTGCCACAAAAGACCGCCCGGAAATCGACCGTTGGATTGTTTCCAAATTGAATTCTTTGGTTAAAGACGTGGACGCTTCTTTTGAAGCTTATGAACCCACAAAAGCGGGACGTTTGATCCAAAACTTTGTGAATGATCAATTGTCAAACTGGTACGTGCGTCTGTGCAGAAGACGTTTCTGGAAAGGGGATTACACAGAAGACAAAATTGCTGCCTATCAAACGCTTTACGAATGTCTGGAAGCCATTTCAATCATGAGTGCTCCAATTGCACCGTTCTATTCGGATGAATTGTTCAGCGATTTGAATAAAGTAGCCCAACGACACGACGCAACGTCTGTTCATTTGGCCGATTTCCCAACTGTAAATGAAGGAGATATCGACACCGAACTCGAGGCACAAATGGAAATCGCACAACAGGTTTCTTCCATGGCGTTAAGCTTACGTAAAAAGGAGAAAATCCGTGTACGTCAGCCGTTACAGAAAATCATGGTTCCAATACTCGATCCGAGCTTTAAGTCTCGCATAGAACACGTAAAAGATTTGATCTTATCTGAGATTAACGTGAAAGAACTTGAACTGTTAGAGGAAACAACCGGGGTACTCACCAAGAAAATCAAACCGAATTTCAAAACGATTGGTCCAAAATACGGCAAACATATGAAAGCCATCGCTGGAATGATCAAAGAATGGGGAGACCAGGAAATTGCAGCTGTTGAAAACAACGACGGGTGGTCAGGAGAAATCAACGGAGAAACAATCGAACTCGACTTCAGCGATTTTGAAATCGAAACCGACGATATTCCAGGATGGTTAGTGACTTCTGAAAATGGTGTTACTGTTGCTATGGACATCACCATCACTCCTGATTTAAAACAAGAAGGAATCGCCCGGGAATTGGTCAACCGTATTCAAAACTTCCGTAAAGAAGCCGGATTTGAAGTGACGGATAAAATCAATGTTTCGATCGACACGAACGATGAAATCAAAGCTGCTATTGAATCGAATAAAGATTATATCGCTGCTGAAGTACTTGCTGATGCAGTTAGTGTTGGCTCCATTGAAGGAACCAAATTTGTCGCTGACATCGAGAACGAAGGCGATACGAAAGTTGGACTAGTGAAGGTTTAGAGAGCTTATATTGAATCGCAGAATTTTGAATGAGGAATTACTAATATTGAAGTCGCAATTTCCTCAAAAAGTTGATGTTCTGTTGATTTAAACACTTCGAAATTCTTATGTCAACAGTTCAAAATTCTACGGTTCACCATTCAACATTCTCCAAACATCATTATCTTAGCTACTGAAAATTTGAATTTCAAGGACTATGCAAAAAATACAAAATTATGTTTGTGGAGAATGGGTCAATGGCGAAGGCGTCGAAACCCCACTTTACAATGCAATCACAGGAGAACAATTCGCAGAGGCATCTTCAAAAGGACTCGATTATGAACGCATTTTAGCTTACGGTCGTTCAACGGGGGGCGAAAAACTGCGCAAAATGACGTTTCATGAACGTGGTCGCATGATCAAAGCCCTCGCTCTTCACTTGATAAGTATAAAGAATAAGTATTACCAACTGAGTGCGGCAACAGGAGCCACCAAAGTGGATTCATGGATCGACATTGAAGGTGGGATTGGTAACTTATTTGCTAATGCTTCATTACGTCGTCAATTTCCGAATTTACCTTACTACGTGGATGGAGAAGCAGCACCGCTCTCGAAAAATGGAACTTTTATCGGTCATCACATCATGGTGCCTAAAAGAGGTGTAGCGGTTCATATTAATGCATTTAACTTCCCGATTTGGGGAATGCTGGAAAAAATTGCAGTGAACTTAATGGCAGGTGTACCGACAGTAGTAAAACCATCAGAATATACGTGTTACCTAACGGAAATGATGGTTAAAGACATTATCAAGTCGAAGATCTTACCAGAAGGAGCACTCCAGTTAGTTTGTGGATTGGGTCGCGGAATTATTGACCATACGATCAATCAGGATGTCGTTACCTTTACCGGATCCGCTACTACGGGTAAGAAATTGAAATCTAATCCAAATATTTTAGAGGAATCAGTACAGTTTAACCTAGAAGCAGATTCACTGAATGCAACTGTACTTGGTGAAGACGCTGTGCCTGGAACCGCTGAATTTGATCTTTTCGTGAAGGAAGTTACGAACGAAATGACCGTAAAAGCTGGACAAAAATGTACAGCTATCCGACGTATTTTTGTACCGAATAACTTAATGGAAGACGCCCAAAAAGCTATTTCAGCGCGACTGGCAAAAACAACAATTGGAGATCCTTCACAAGAAGGCGTGAGAATGGGAGCACTCGCGACACAACTTCAAGTAGAACGAGTACGAGAAAGCGTGAATAAACTTGCCGAATCTCAAGAGATGGTTTACGGAAATATGGATGATTTTGATGTCGTGGGCGCCGATCGCGAAAAAGGAGCGTTTTTCTCACCAGTCTTATTCGTCAATGATGATCCATACAAGAAGACGGACGTTCATAACGTAGAAGCATTCGGACCTGTTTCAACATTAATGGGCTATGAAGATTTGGAAGAAGCAATTCAGCTTACTGAAATGGGGAAAGGCTCTTTGGTTTCATCTATTGTAACAGGAGATGACAAGATTGCACGAGAATACACAGTAAATGCTGCGCACATGCACGGACGTATCCTTGTATTGAATGAGCAATGTGCCAAAGAAAGCACAGGTCATGGTTCTCCATTACCATTACTGACGCACGGTGGACCAGGTCGTGCCGGAGGCGGTGAAGAAATGGGTGGTAAACGCGGAATTTTGCATTACTTACAGCGAACAGCCATTCAAGGTCATCCAACAACGATTACCGAAATTACGCAAGTATATCAACAAGGAGCACAAGGAAACATCACGGATGAGCATCCATTCAAAAAGTATTTTGAAGAATTGAATGTAGGAGATCAATTGATTACAGAAGCACGAGAAATCACGGCTGATGATATTGACCAATTTGCGGCATTATCAGGAGATAATTTTTATGCACATAAAAGAGATACTAATTTTGAAGGAACAATGTTCGACGAACAAGTTGCACATGGTTATTTCTTAATGAGTGCTACTGCAGGGTTATTTGTCGATAGTTACGACATGAACCCAGTATTATTGAATTATGGAATTGACAATTTACGATTCACTAAACCAGTTTATGCAGGTTCAAAAATGCATGTCCGTTTTACGTGTCAAGAAATTATTCCAAATGACGTAACAGAGAAAGAAGATGACCCAAAAACAAAAATTAAACGGGGAATCGTGAAGTGGTTTGTGGAAATGTTAGACGATGATACAGAAGAGCCATTGGTTGGTTTTGCAACGATTTTGACAATGGTTAAGAAGAAAGACCAGTCGAATTAAACATACCCCAATAACGTTTAAACCCGAACTGATATCATTGGTTCGGGTTTTTTATTGATAGAGAGAAGTTGAATTTTTGGATTTTCAAAAATGGTGAGACGTTCTATTAGCGCGGGCTAAAATGAGAAGGCGTAATATTCAACACCTGTTATGCATACCGACACCTTATGCACTTTAAAGAATAAAATTTAAAAAAACGGTATAATTATCGTAAATTTATTGAAATGATTCACGATGTTCAAACCACTCTGCTCAGCATTATAAAGCAAAAGATCTCCAAAGGGGATAATATTGGAAATGTACTTGCCGAACTGCTCAATATAAGCATTGATGCCGCATACCGCCGTAACAGAAATGAAACGCCTTTTACGATTCAGGAAGTTAATAAGATATGCAGGCATTTCAATATTTCGTTTGATAATCTAGCTGCCGTCAAGGAAAATCAAGTTTTATTTGAATATAGTCCGCTCTATAATTACGATTTTAGTTTTGACACCTATTTAGACGGTCTTTTGGGAGCATTGAAAAATCTGGGGGCTTGTACACACCCTTCAATTACGTTGACCGCTAACAATATCGCACTTTTCCAGTTACTGAATTTTCCGCACCTCATGCGATTTCGATTGTATTTTTGGGCTAAAACACATTTGCAGATACAGGAATATCAGAACGAGTTATTCCAGGAAGAAAAGCTAACCGATTATGCCTATAGTGTGGGATATGAAATTCTTCAGCGCTATGTAAAGATTCCTACCGTTGAGTGTTATGATCCTGAGTTTTTAAAAGGATTTATGCGACAAATTCAATATTATTCCAGTGCTCACCTTTTCAAAGAGCCGGAGTATCCCCTGCAACTCATGGATGAAATACAGATGATGGCCGACCATATTAAAGAACAGGCCGTATTGGGTAAAAAATTCATCTACAGACAACAACCCCCAGCGGATGGAAATGAATACGAGTTGTACCTCAACGATACCATTAACGCTGACAACACATTTTATTACCGTTCAGATGAAAAAGAAGGAATCTATCTCGTGCACAATCACCTTAATTTTCTACATACTTCAAATCCTACATACGTGGAGGAGAGTAAGTCGATTCTGGATAAGCAACTTGCAAATTCAAGTTTAATCAGCAAAATCAATGAAAAGGAGCGCAATTCATTTTTTCATAAGCTCGATAAGACCATAGCAAGCTTTCGAAATAAGATCGAATCCGACCTGCACTTTTAATTTTTAACGCTTGTATAAATATTAATTAGCAGAATAAGGATTTCTCAGCTTTCAAGGCGTACTTTGCGGTAGTGTCAAAGTGGTTTAACATTAAAAATAAATCGATTACTTTTCATTAGAACACAACCTCTGGAAAAAATTTCTTGAGATTTATGAAACGAACATGTTCTTGATCTGTATTCAATGCAAACAAAGTTCCTTCCTGGTTAAATTTGCTTTCTAAATTTGCGAATATCGCAACTCTTAATTTTTCAGTTGACAAAATCAATTTCACGGTGCAGAGAAGTGCCGCTACATTTGATATCAACTTTAAAACGAAAAGTCATGAAAAAATGTGTTGTTTTATTTATGAGTATGATTATTGGCTGGCAAGCGTATAGCCAGGAGCAGGAAAAGAAATCGACCATAGCAGTCGCCCTGCCAAATGTAGATAACATTGAAATATCGCAGGAAATAATTGCCAAGCTGATTCAAATTGAATTAATCAAACTGGATATTTATAAAGTGTATGACGAATTTGATATCCAGGAGGGCATCGATTCTGATGAGCGCTTCACAAATGATTGTTACGGTAAAAACTGTCTCATCGATTTAGGAAAAGCCGTGGATGTTGATTACATCGTTTCCTCGAGTTTGTTAGGTTTTGGCGGAAAGACGGTGATAAGTATTAAAATTATCGATATCTCATCCGGTGAAATTGTAAAAAATGATGTCAAAGAGTTCATTGATGATATCAATAAAGTACAGCGAATGCTCCAGGTGCTCATTCGTCAAATGCACGATATCGAAATGCATCCCGAGGTGGTAGCCCGAATTGTGCACGATGATCAGCCGATTATTAAAAAGAATGTAGGGCGCATTAATAATTCCGGTCCGCGCGTGGGTTATTCACTGCTGACAGGGAGGTTGAAGGATTATGCTGAAAGACCAGAGAACCAGGGCGGAATGGATATATATCCTGGTGTAAGTATGATTGGTTATCAAGTGGAAAAACAATACATCGGAACAGAGCATTTTTCCGCGCTTGGAGAGCTGATGTTTACACTTTCTGGTCTTGAACAAGGTGTGGCAATCCCTTCAGTCACACTCATGAATGGATTGCGTTTTGGTAAAGCAGGTTGGGAGTTTGCTTTTGGACCAGGTATCGGGATTAAGCGTATGAGTAAAGGGTTTTTTGATAAGAGAGGACTGTACGGCGAACAAGGCAGGTACTGGACACAAAGTGAATTTAGAGATTCGCCTTTTGGTCAGGAGGATCCGGAAACTGGTGAATCCAGCGACCCAGCATATGATATTACTAAAAACGCTGATCAGCGCGGAGGTTATTTTGCATTAAATACGCGATGGGTCATGGCAATAGGTCGAACATTTAAAGCAGGAGGACTCAATATTCCTGTAAATCTATTTTACTCAAGTATGCGAAAATCGGGAATGATTGGAATGAGTGTTGGGTTTAATGTTGTTAATGACTAGGTAGAACGATCCTATAAAAGGTACGATCGTCCGAGCGAATCGATTCCATAAACCACCAAAATAATGAGCTGGTATCCACAATAGTTGAGGTGCTGGCTCATTAATCATTGAATAATAATCACAACGGAGTATAAAATGATAAAGGTCAATAATTTATTCCTGGACAACACCTCGTAGAATGCTGACATTGTTTTGGATTTCCAGAAGCAGGTGCGGTCTACTCATTACAAAAAAAAGGGAGAACGTTAAGTCCTCCCTGGTACTGAATAGTCATTTTTATCGTCCTCCACCGACACCTCGAGATGGTGGTGCGCGACGCGTTGGGGCCTTGCGCGTATTCTCAGGCTCTTCATTCGTGTTCTTTTCTCGGCTGGGAGCTTTACGACGTGTTGGAGCTTTTTTCGTGTTTGGTTCTTTTGCAGACTCCTCTTGCGAAGAAGGTTTTTCTTCTGTGCGCGTTGGTTCGTTGCGCGAGGGTGGCGTTCGACGCGTTGGCTTTTTATTGATTTCGCGATTGGGCGCTGCCTCTTCTTCTTCCCCTCCTGAACGATTAATGGTTCGTGAGGGCTTTTTTCGCGGATTTTTGTCGTTAATGTTAATTTGAGTGCTTTCGCACGGACTTGTAGGTCGGTTACCACCAGAACCGTACTCAGGATTACTGTCAGCTTCTATACAAGCTTGCCAATGCCCCATAGATCCGGGGTGACTTGTGCTCACCGAAACGGTCAAGTTACCAGAGAAGTGATAGTATTTACCATTCTGCAGCGTATAACTATTTCCATTTACCGTTGCATCGCCTCCACCTGCAATCGGTTTGAGATAAATACTTGAGGCTGGGCCTGTATAACTGAAGTTTGAATTGCTGGCCAGGTCGTCACGTGTGTACGTCCCTCCTGGTGTAACGAGACAGAATTGCCATTCAGCATTGCCTGGATTGAAGCGCGGTCCGCACTGCCCGGGAGCATCGTATTGAACTGTATACTGTACCGTTTCAGTTGAACAATCATTACTTAAAATGACCTTGATGTCATTGGAACCTTCGTTTAAACTGATATTGTTTAGTGTGAGTTGATTCCCACTGACTGTGTAGTTATTAAAATTACTACCGTTGATCGTAACTTGAACATTATCTTCATTTTGTGTCGTTAACGTGATGTCCTGTATATCATCAGTAACTGTGGTCATCGCCGATGCTGGGTAATTGCGATTGTAACTAATGGGATCACACGGAACCTCATAATTAACGGTATATGATTTAACCACAGTATCACAGCCGTGCGCATTTACGATAAATGTATTGTTTCCTTCCTGTAACGTGGTAGCACAATCAAAAATACTATTATTTGAGGTGTAATTACAGTTGAGTGAATTTCCGTTGTGTTGCACATCCACTTCATTTGCCGAAACGTTATCCACGAGTACCTGGAAGGTATAGTTTTCACTGGTTGGATTGCTAGAGCTTACCAGGCTCAGAACAGGACTTTCACAAGGTACGATTTCACAACTACCATCGTAGTTTGTGTTGGGCACCCACTGGCCATATCCGGGACCATCATCAGATCCGTTACAACCCGATTTTATCCAAACACCTACAATACATTTGTCATTATGACTTCCAGTACCACTCAAGTTCTGCGTTGTTCCTGAAAGGTTATCAAATTTCTGTGTAGCCTGATCAGAGTATTTTAAAACAACGTTCGAAATATCTTTCGAACTCGTTGCAGTAACGTTCTTATGGTCATTGCTGAAATTCGCTCTTACGCGCGGTTCGCAGTTGATGTCTGCCGCTTTAAATTTCAGCGTAACGGATTGCTGATCACTGCCAGCAGCATTAGTTCCAACTGCCGTAACATTTAATGGACTGTTCATTGGAGTAACAGATACTGTTTTGGAGAACGTAATTCCATTGGATGTCGTATTTACGCTGAATGAATTGGCATTTTGTTGATTGATGATCAATTGCATTTGATTCTGAGAAGTAATGTTTGTGATGGCTCCCGTTACTGTAAAGTTACCACCTGAAACTATTTTCGGACTCGCAGATGGAGCCGTGAAAGTGACAACAGGAGGATCGATGGTTACGGGTTTTTCGTAAACAATTGTCGCGTCATCGTCGTCAGAACCATCATTGTTGATAACCGTGATTCCAATGTCGTTCGGCCCTTCATTGAGGTTAGCAACGAAACTGATCGTTTCGGTATTACCATTGAAGTTAAAATTGGTAGATGCACCGTTGACGTTAACATTGATTTGGTTATTGGTAGAAATATTTGTTGTAGTTGCGACAATATTGTGCGTGTTGTTACTTGTTGTGTAGGGTGAATTTCCTGGGTTCGTAATTGTCACAGTAGGTGGATCTGGCTGTTCAATCGGTTGATGAACCACATTGAATTGCTGCATATCATCTCCACATTCGTTTTCTGTTTTGATCACAATTGAATTGTTTCCAACCTCCAAATTAATGCTCACATTAAAGGCTTTTGAAGGTTGATTGTATACGAAGTTGACAGGATTTCCATTATGCGTGACCGAGATGCCTGCATTGGTTACGTGATTCATAGTCCCGGAAATAGTAAAGTTGGGATCAGGCAAAGGACTTGCAGAGGTAGAAGGGGATGAAGTGAGCTGCATCACAGGATCTTTACATACTTCTCGTGTGATCTCCCAAACTTGCTTATCGGTACCACATTCGTTTTGTGCGATTAAAACAACCGTGTTATGCCCCTCATTGAGACTAAAAGAGCTTGAAAACTCATGTGTACCCTGGTCAAAATTGAAGTTAGTACTTGTTCCATTCACCTTGGACTGTAATTGCTGTGTATTACCAATCTCGGACACATTAGCACTCATGGAATAGTTTTGAGACGCCACTGCGTCACTGGCTCCAGCCGGTTGAATAAAGGATATCATTGGATCTTCACAGGGCGCATCAGGAATCTTGTAAATGATCATTGTCGTTTCCTGAACGTTACCACAATTGTTGTTGGCTGTAATTGTCACACTGTTATTCCCCTCCATTAAGTCTATTTTTCTTACGAGAATATGAGTGTTTGGATTATACATGAAACTTTGGATTTCAACACCATTTACAAATAATTGAATGTCATTTTGACCCGCTACATGCTGAATGACGGCCTGGAGATTATAGAAATCATCATTGACGGTCGTGCCTGTCTGAGCAGGGGCGTTAAAATTAATATCAGGATTATCACACTGCGGATCTTTTTCTTTATAAATCACTGCAGTTGTAGATTGATGCGATCCAGCTGTATTTGTTCCTTTTACCTGGAAAAGATTATTACCAGGAGTAAGTACGGCGTTGTACTTCACTTCCTCCGTTTGCGGATTAAATGTGAAATAGTTTTGATTCATGATATTCCCATTAAAACGAACTTCTATTCCAGATTTATACTCCACGTTTTCTACTTCTGCGATCATCTGGAAATGGGTGTTGTTGACCACTGAACCACCTGTAGAAGGATTGGTAAAGGTCACGTATGGAGGCTGTACTTCCTCCTCTTTGTCGTAGATGATTGTTGTCTGGTCGTTCGCCGAACCGGCACTATTCGAGGCGCTTATCTGAATGGCATTATTTCCTTCAATCAGGCTCGCCAAAAACTCCACATCTCCTGCAGCGGCATCAAAGGTAAATCCGTTAATGGAGTTGCCGTTGACTGTCACATTGATGGACTGACTGTTGTTCACATTGAGCACATCAGCATGAATGGTTTTTGTTGCTGAACTCGTTGTGTAAGGATCTGTTGCAGGTTGAGTAATCGTAACAACCGGAGGATCCTGAACTTGTACTTGTTTGTAAAGAATAGTTGTAGAGGCCTGATCTGAACCGTCAGCGTTAGTTCCCTGAACGGAAATAACATTTGCTCCAGTGACTAACCCTACATTGAAGGACATCATTTCTGAAGAGGACGAATAACTGAAATTCGTACTCGTATTACCATTGATGGTCAACAGAATATTGCCAGGGCCATCCACGTGCCGAACCTTTGCACTCACCGAGTAGCTATTGGTGTAAGAAGTTTTCGGGTTTTGAACGGGGTCCGTAAATGAAACAATTGGCGGTTTCGGCTGATCGACCTTTTTATAGATGATGGTCAAGGCTTTACTATCAACTCCATCATTGTTCGTTCCCGTTATTGTAATTGTATTTGCCCCCTCAATCAATGTTTTGTTAAACGTAACTGATTGATTGGAACTATTAAAGTTAAATGTATTATAGTTATTGCCATTGATGTTGATATCAATTTGACTTTTACTATTGACATTCATTACAGTGGCCTGAACAGCCTGGTTCTCGTTTTGTGTTTGATGTGGGTTGTTTGATGGAACGACAAACGATACAACGGGTGGCTTCGGGTTTTCGGGTTTACGATAAACAATTGTCGTTTGCTCACTGTCCACCCCATCATTATTCGTTCCGGTAATTTTGACCACATTATTTCCGACCTGAAGCGATAAAACAGCGGTTAAAACTCCACTGGAACTGTCGAAATTAAAATTGTTGAAGTTTGATCCGTTGAGCGTAAAGTCAACCTGACTTTTACTGGTTACATTGAGCACACTTGCTTTGAAAGGTTGTGCATGTGAATTCGTAATGTGTGGTTTATTCGGTGGGTTTATAATTGAAACAATCGGCGGTTGAGGTTCTTCAATATTGTAATTAATAACTACTGTAGCCTGATCAGAACCTGCACTGTTCGTTCCTGCAAGCTGAAATATGTTGCTACCTGGTGTTAAAATAACATTGGAAGAAAAGGTGTCATCATTCGCATTGAATGAAAAGTTGTTGTTGCTATTGCCGTTTTGTGAAAAGCTCACATCATTTCTGCCAGATACGTGCTGTACAGAAGCTTCCAGATTGAATTGACTGGAATTTACTGTGATATTTTGTGATGGATTTGTAAAATCCACTAGTGGAGGTTGTTCCACAGGTGCACGTTTATAGATAATCGTCGTCTCATCGCTATCGCTGCCGTCATTATTCGTACCCACAATTTTTAGCGTATTAACACCGTAATTCAGTGTTAACGCTGCATTAAAGTTTTGCGTTCCATATTGAGAAAAGTTGTAGTTGGTCAGAGCTTGACCGTTAAAGGTAACATTGAGTTGTTGCTTGTTTGAAATATGTTGAATGTCAGCAATTACCTTGTACTGGTTTTGATTGACCGTATGCGGACTTTGTCCGGGGTCTGTAATGTTCACAACAGGTGGGGTTTCAGGATCGCGATCTTCTCGCTTATAAACGATAATCGTTTGATCTTCATCTTTTCCAACAGTATTCACTCCTCTCAGTTTAAAGATATTTTGTCCCGGTTTTAATTGTACAGTACTTTGAAACTGATTGGTCATGGTGTTAAAAGTGAAGTTGTGATTCACCGAACCATCTTGTGTGAAAACAACGTCATTAGAGCTATTCACATGATTAATGTTTGCTCTCAGTGTATAATTTAACGTATTCACAGTTTTAGGGCTGCTCGAAGGGTCTGTGAAGCGAACTTTCGGAGGCTGCTTACGTGGCGGGTTGTCCGTATAATTATTGATATCTGAAGGCTCCTCCTCGGGGGTAACCGTTTCATTGTTCGAATTATTTTTAAAATACCATCTGAAGTAGACGCTGGTGTAATAATAAATATCGTTTTTAAAATCGCTGGTTTGACCGGATTGATTGAGCGTTGTGCCATCAAAATAATCGTTTGTGAAAAATGTTGATTTGTGTTCCAATCCAATCGAAAAGCGACTGTTGAAATAGTACCCTAAACCAACACCAATACTTGGCAAATAATTATTTTCAAATTCGACCTCGTCGTAGGGATCTCCAGCGCTATTTTTATCGAGTGGCGTTTCATAGTCTTCCACGATTTGACTACCGGAAGTATTGGAGGAATAATCATAGATACCGCCTTGATTCGTTAAATCACCTTTTGTTTGCGTTGCTGTAATACCAATACCTGCAAAAATGTAAGGGTCAATGCCCGTTCTTTCGCGGAACCGGTTCGCATGTATTGCAAGTTCCAGTGATAAACGGTGTTGAGTAGCCTTGAAATTCTGAACGGCATAACCCGTAGTGTCATAAACATCACTTACGGCTTGATTATTACTGATAGCTCCAGTAGTATCAGTATCCAAACCATACCAGTTTCCACCTAAATACCTCAACCGAACATCAAAGGCAAATGTGTTTCCATAATCCTGATTGATGGAACCTCCTAAAATTAAGCCCGCACCCAGGGGGAAGCGATCGGTTACATTCTGAACATCTGATGTATGCCATGTACGACCAATGTTAAGACCGAGGAATAGTTTAGAATTCTTATCATAATCAAAACGCTGTGCTAAAAGCGATGATGCAAAACCTAAAAATAATGCGGATAGCAGTAAAAATTTCTTCATAGTATCAGATTTTCTAATGACACGTAATACAGTTTTTGTGCCAAACAAACAATCGGCTAAAATAGAGCCATAATTTTGTAAATGCAAATGGATTAAATCAGAAATAATCTCGAAGCTAAACTATTAGCGAATGAAGTTGCGACTGTTTGCTATGACAGGCGATAAATAAATTGTATTTTCGTTCGTTCATTCAAGTAGAGAAGAGCTAAAAATGATGAAAAAGGGGGTTCCTTTATTGATTTTGTTTACGGTACTGTTGTGCGTTAACACTGTGTGTACGCAACCGGGTAATGACAACTGTAATTTTGCGCGATCGCTTTGTCCGGCAGTACCCCAGACAGCGGGGAATATCGATGCAACAAGTACGCTTTGTAATAATTGTGAGGACGATTTTAATTTCTGTTTTTCGGGACAAAATACTGTTTGGTTTACTTTTAATACCAATATGACAGGGGGTGACGTGCAAATCGATTTTAGTAACCTTCAGTTTGAGAACCAGGCAGGTCAAGGAACAGATTTGCAGGCTGCCGTCATTCAGGCACCAGTTCCTTGTGTGGCCTCTTCGTATAATTTGATTTCCAATTGTGAGGCGGGTGCGAATGGACCTTTTACATTAACTGCCAATGGTCTGCCACCTGGTGAAACCTATTATTTGGTCGTGAATGGAGCTATAGGCACCAGTAGTGCTGCCGAGGCTAATTTTGACCTGCTGCTTTCCGGTACCGGTGTTGAGCGCAATCCATCGGTGGCCATTAGTGCTGATGAAACGACGATTTGTAGGGGTAATCAGGCTACTTTTTATGCGACTACTCAAGCCTGTAGTGATTCTTCAACTTTTTCCTGGTTTGTCAACGATACGCTTTACACGCAAACGGCCGCAGGGGAAATGATTACAAATGAAATTAATGATGGCGACCAATTAGCAGCGGAAATAACTTGCTATGATAGTTCGGACTGTCCTGTGACCGTCGAGAGTAATGTGGTTCAAATGGAAGTGCTCGACTTTGAACTGGATGCTGGTCCCGATTTAACGGTGGATGAAGGCAGCAGTATTCAATTGCAGGCCTCTTCGGAAGTCAATGACGTAGAATGGAGTCCGGCAGTAGGCATGAATAACCCCAATTTGATCAACCCTGTCGTTCAGCCCCAAGCAACAACAACTTATTTTTTGACAGGAGATAACGGTACTTGTACGATTACCGACGAAATGGTGGTTACTTTGAAAGCGCAACTAGAGATCGCCAATACATTTTCACCCAATGGAGACGGTATTAACGATACATGGGAAATTATTGGAATAGAGAAATATCCGGATTGTGATGTGCGCATATTTACACGATGGGGTCAACTGGTTTTTCAGAGTACGGGTTACACGCAGAGCAAACGTTGGAAGGGGAATTCTAAATCGGGTAAGCCCTTAGCCCCTTCTGCCTATTTTTACGTGATTGATTTGCGAAGTGACGATTTTGAAGAACCAATTAAAGGAACTGTAACGCTTATAAAATGAAACATCTTTTAACGCTCATTATCAGTTTTTTGATGGTCTCGGCTAGTTGGAGCCAGCAAATAGCGCAATATTCCCAATGGTCCTTTAATCAGTTCGCGATCAACCCTGCCCTGGCTGGCGTCAAACGCTGTCTGGATGTTCGCACGGCATACAGAACACAATGGCTGGGAATTGAAGGAGCGCCGCAGAGTGGGCTTTTTACTATTAATGCACCGCTTTCGAAGAAAAGAAAACGGTTGAATAGCTCTTTTCACGGTCTGGGTGGGAAAATAGAAAGGGACGCATTCGGAAGCTTTAACAATTTTTCCGTTACTGTGGCTTACGCCATGCATTTTCCCATCGACAGGGATCAACGATTAAGTTTTGGTATCTCTGGAGGCATTCAACAGTTTGGTTTTGATCAGACTCAATCGACGACCGTAGACCCTGATCCTGCTGTAACACAATCAGGTAATAGTTTTTTATTTCCGCTGCTGGGGTTGGGAGCTTGGTATAATTCCGAAAACTTTTATGCGGGAGCAAGTATTGATCAACTGGCAAAAAATCAATGGGATGAAATTGGATTTGCTTCGCGCTTTCGTCTTCACACCAAGCTCCAGGCTGGAACGCGCTTTTCGTTTGAAAATGGAAATACATTGTTGCCGGGGTTGCTATTGCGTATTCCTCCCGCTGGTCCCCTCAGTGTTGATATTAACGCAATGTTAGATTTTCAAAATAATTTTATGGTAGGACTGGGTTATCGCAATAAGGATGCCTTTATCGCATTTTTCAAGGTCAATATTCAACAGTTTTCAGTGGGTTATAGTTTCGATTTTATTACTTCAGCTATGCGAGGAGGACAGTTTCACACACACGAGTTATCGCTGCATTATACGGGTTGCCGAAGAGGACCGCGTTCGAAAAGTGCATGTCCGCTGTTTGAGTAAAATGGTCTATTTATTGTCAAAAAAGAACAAACACGGCTTGCGAAGACGACTGACGAGTAGCGAAATTGCCCGATGGAGCTAGCTCTATGTTTTCCTTCGTACAGTTTATTGGTCTTTTCAGACTTTATCTTCTTGGCTTTTTACCGCGACATTTCATACTTGATTGTTGGATCCCCTTTTACTGCGTAAACTCATTGGTGCTATCTGGTTTCGGGGATAGAGGTTTAAAGTGGTAGGTCCGATCCCTTTCTTTTTCCTCTTTTTTAGAGCCATTTTGAATTCGATAACTTTTCGATATGTGAAATGTAGTATCATTTAACACCTCACCTTCTTCTATGTATGCACGGAGCGGACCGCCAGAACTTGGATACCAACGTTCAAATTTAATATTGGTTCCGTTTACCACAAAAATCCCCCAGTTGTCTTTACTATCTTTTATGTTATTGTAATACGTGCCGTCTTTATATTCCTGCTCCTTTTTTGTCAATAAGTTACTTTGTTCATAGGTGCCGCCATATAAAACAACTCCATTTCTATAATAAAAGTAAACATCGTGATATATCGATCCGTCACTCGTCTGATACGGATCATAGAAGTATCCGTTCGTTTTTAATTGATTTCCTGAGAAGTCTTCTTTCGGTAACGAAAGCTCATCACTTTTAAAAAGTGGTTTCTCGCATGAAAACGCAAATAACCCCATTAACAAAACGATTAGTGACTTCATCACTTTACTTTTTACCATATCAGCTATAAATTTACTAATTTAACTTACCTTCCTAAAATTGGAGCGTATAATGAACGTTTTATACCAATAAAAAAATGCTTCAGGACTAGTCTTCTTTAGCTTATTTAGGGTTCACTCAAACTTTTTGATCTTTACGTTGATCCGAATCAAATCAACCCCTTCGATTTGAGCTCCAGGTATTTGTTTAATGTATTGACGGAGAGCTGATCGGGTTTCGTTAAAACGGTCTGTATACCATTCCTGTTGAGTTCTTTAGCTATCCTTCGCTTAATATTAATCACATCCTCAGCAAGCGTTGACAGATAAATATCGCGTTCTGTAGAAGGTTCTCGCGTCGCAATGGACTGAAGTGTAGTGTTTTCAAAGAAAACGATGACGACGACGAATTTTTTATTCAGTTGTCGTAACATCGGTAAAGCTCTTCGCATCGCTAATTCGGTCTCGAAATTGGTATAAATCATTAGCAGGGAACGCGAAGGGATTTTTTTCATGACGCGTTGTGTGAGCAAGGAAAAATTCGATTCGAGAAAATGAGTTTGTTGGGCATGCAGCACGTCGAGAATACGTTGTAACTGACGCCCTCCTTTTTGCGCCGGAAGCTGTGACCCCAGTTTATCTGAAAAAGTGAATAACCCCACTTTATCTCCCTTTCTCAGGGCGATATTTGAAAAGACCAACGTGGTATTAATGGCATGATCCAACAGTGTCAAACCTTCAAATTGGTGCTCCATAGCCCGCGATTTGTCAATAATCGAGAAAACAGCTTGTGTGCGTTGTGCCTGGTATTGATTGACCATTAACTCAGAACGACGAGAGGTGGCTTTCCAGTTAATCGTGCGAATATCATCACCTTGCACGTAGTTTTTGATTTGCTCAAATTCATTGTTGTGCCCCAAACGCCTGATCTTTTTGATACCCAATTCGAGGTTTTGTTGATTAAATAAAATAAAATCGAAGCGTTTCATCTGCTGTATAGAAGGATAAGCAGTGGCTGTTTCGTGTTTCGAAAACTCAATTTTTCGCTGGGTCAAACTCAAAAAAGACCGAATATAGATCATCGTGGTTCCCCATTCGTATGTACCGCGTTGGTGAGGGATGAAATCGTAATTGAAAACTTGCTTCTGTTGAGGCATCAGCAAATGATGAAACCATAGATCGCGCGCCTGCATTTCGTGCGGAGGTGTATCATAAATAGTGATGCGCAAGGGTTGGATACTTTTATTGCTGACAACCAGGGTAATGTTGGCGGTGTCGCCGAGATCCAGCCGTTGCGGTATATTTCGGATCAGTGAGACATGTTTGTGGGCACCGTATAATATCAGAATATCCAATACCGTAAGGGTAAGCAGTAGAATGAACCCAAACTGACCGACATACAACATCCAGTTATAATAGTAACCCAATAATATCAGTACTGTACAGATAGCCCATCCCAGAAAAAATCCACGCGATATGTAAATTGATTTGAACATGTCTAGCGTGGCACTTCTACTTCTTCTATAATCGTTTCGATAAGGCTCAGTGTGGTCATTCCTTCCATCTCAGCATCGGGCGTTAGTATAAGGCGATGATTGAGTACATGTGGTGTGACGAATTGAATGTCGTCTGGTGTAACGAAAGAACGTCCACGAATTGCTGCCATCGCTTTAGAGCTTTTAAGTAACGCCAAAGAAGCCCGTGGAGAAGCCCCCAGATAAATTTTTCCGTGATTGCGCGTTTTGTCAACCAACTGAGCGATGTATGTCACCAGATCATCCTCGATAACAATTTCTTGTATAAGTTCTTGTATCCTGCGAATATCACTGGCTGTTAAAACCGACTCAATTTCATTTAAATCGGGTGTGCGAATATTATCCTTGTAGCGGTGTAAAATCTGCACTTCATTATCAAAACTTGGATAGTTGAGGTTAATCTTGAAAAGAAAGCGATCCAATTGTGCTTCCGGTAAGCTGTAAGTTCCTTCTTGTTCTATCGGATTTTGCGTCGCAATGACCAAAAAAGGAAATTCCATTTTGTATAGAGCTCCATCATAGGTAATTTGGCGTTCTTCCATTACTTCAAACAGAGCTGCCTGCGTTTTGGCGGGTGCACGATTAATTTCATCAATTAAGACAACATTCGAAAAAACAGGACCTTTTTTGAACGAAAAAGTAGCTTCTTTCATGTTAAAAACAGAGGTTCCGATGACGTCAGCAGGCATCAGGTCGGGAGTGAACTGGATACGTGAAAAATCAATATCGAGCGCTTGTGACATCACTTTTGCCGATAATGTCTTGGCGACTCCGGGTACTCCCTCTAATAAAATATGTCCAGAGGAGAAGATACCAATCATGATGAGATCGACCATCGCTTCCTGACCAACGATGTAGTCTCCCATTTTTTGTCGGATGGCATTCACTTTTTGTGAGAGCCAGATAATTTCTTCATTTGATGCGGCTTCGGGAAGCTCGTTTTCCTGGCTTTGATCAGTTGCCTTTTGTGGTGATGAGGCCTGCTCTTCCGTAGATTTTTCATTTTCTTCGCGTTGCTCGCCGGGTTGGTATTTTTCGTGATTTTCTTCCATAATTTGAAAAATTAATTTGTTTTTAATGCTTTAATTGTTTGGTGATAGGCGTCTTCTATCGTATTTAAATTGAGTATAATTTTCTGTTGATTCGCATATATCTTGATAATTCCTCCGTCTTGGAGAACCGAGGAAATATCCTTTTTGTCCAACGTTCTAGAAGCGCCCAGCACTGGTTTGTAGGTAATTTCATGTTCGCGCAATATTAAAATCGGTTGTCGCATCATGCGGGCGGCAACGATGATAATAAAAATACCTGCTGGCCAAAGTAGTACACCCCAGCCAATTCCTGAAGATAAAAAGATAAATCCAAAAATAATGATCAAAATACCTGAAACAAGTACTCCTGTGGATTGTGATTTGGAACGGTAAATTTGAATATCTTGTTGTGCGAGCTGGGCTACAATATCATCTCCCCATATTCCGGAGAAAATGTAAAATTCGCGCTGTAAACGGTTAACCTGTGATAAATAATTGCCCGCGATGGTCGCTTCTTTCTCCAGCAGCGATAAAAGGCGTTCTATCTTTTTGAGTGGGACGCCTGATTTTTGGGCGAGGGAGACGACGGGTCGCTGGTTCTTACGGTGAGCAAGGTCGATATAAAAATGCCGTTCTACGGCGTCGTAAAAGTTCTTACGCATCATTTTCAAAACTTTTGAGGCCGATGCTTTTTCATAATAAATCCCTGCGAGTGTATCCACGTAGGAAAAACCGTCATTGCTGGACGTTGAAACCGCCGGAATAATAGGTCTTCGCCTTTTACTGCGGAAAACAAAGTACAAAATGATGCCAATAATAGCCAGTATGAAGGCCCATCGAAAAGCTGTAAATTTGAAGAGTTCAGAAAGTATGTTTTCATTGCCTGGCGTTTGAGAAGCATCGATGTCGTAAGGCACAGGTTCATAGCGTGCAAAAGTCAACCACTGTATGCGTGAATGTTCAAATGTAGCAACCACCGATTTAAAATAATCTTTGCCCGGTTGACGCAGAAGTTGAGTGTTTGTAAAAGTAACGGGATTCATGTGCATGAAGATATGTCCTTTCCCCCATTCAAACTTGACATAAACGGGGTGATCAAAAGCTGTTGTCAGCACTTCTTTATAACCAAAGTCCTGATGAAGTAAATCCCATTGCTCCGTCAATGTATCTTGTTCGTATATGTAGTACATGGGGTACGAATCCCCATCGACTGTGTACACTGCTTTTTCAGCGGCGTTAAATGTCAATGGACTCCCATCAAAGGTTTTTTCCAGGAAGTTGTAGGGGATGTGTTCAACGCTTAAGAAGAAGTCATTGCCTCGTGCAACACCTTCCAGCAAAATGTCCATTTCATCATTGGTTAAGGTGAAGTCAATACCAACGTACATGTAGAGCGAAGAATCCAGGGTGGAGAGCGAGTCCAGCAAGCGGTAGTCGGTAAACTCATTAAATGCAGTTATCGAAGAGTCTGCAGTGAGCAGTTGACTCATGACATAGAGACCATAAGGATCTCTGTTATTCAATGTTAACTGGGGTTCCCATTTTTTTGAGGTGTACTGGGGCTCTGGATTGGAGGTGTTCCCGGTTTGATCTGAACCTTCCGAGTTGAGAAAGAATACCAACAACAGACTGACCACTACAATGGTCGATATCATCGCTATGAGCCGCCTGTTATTCATTATCGATACGGTTTAAGAAGCCCTCATAAAAGCGACGTATTTGATTAAATTCCCTTGCTGCGGGTTCATGTTTTCCATACCAGACCCACTCGAAAAGACGAATACTTGTTTCGAAATCAGCACGCTCCTTTTGTGCTCTGAATTCCAATAGGTACTGATAGTTGGTTTTCTTTTTTTCCCAGGTGATCCAATTATTTTGGATAAACGATTTTAAAAGTGAAGTATATAAGATACGTGTAGCCAATCGGTAATTTTCTTCTCGACAGGCTTTTTCGAGATCAGATTCGAGTTGTGATTGTTGAATTTGTTCCGGGTTGACGTCTTCATGATTATGATAGTTCTGGGGGTTCGCGACTTTTTGTTCTGGTTTCCCTTTATTTTTAAAAAATAACTGATACAAGATTAAGGCCAGTAAGAGAACCCCTATAATTATAAATAGAATTTTCCAAAAGCTTCCGTCGCCCTGCTCAAAACCGTCGCTTTCCCATTCTGGTGATTGATACTCCGGCGCTTCGGCATCAGGTGTATTGAGATCTTCCAGTTCATCTTCTGTTCCATCTTTAATATGTTTTTTCACTCCTTTGTCGTCTCCTTCATTGTAGCGTTTTTCGCGGGAATATTTAATTTTTTCTTCTGAAGGCCCGGATGTTGAAAATGGTTGGTTTCCAGCACCAGAAGATTGGGGTTTCTCCGACAATTTCGGTGGATAATAGTGATCGTTCGATGGCCCTTTAGGTTGATTGGAGCGTTCATAATTGATGCGCTCTTCCATTTGACTCCAGCGTTCATCAACAGGGTCGTTTTGTTGAGCAAGAATCACAGGGCAAAGGATCAACCATGTAATAAGAATGGCGCTATTTAGAGTGGACTTTCTATTCATAGTCCGCTGATGATTCTTGTGTTTTACTGCGCTTACCAAACTGCTTAAATTGTTGATAAAGACCTGTTGCTTGTATTTCTTCGCGTGCGGAAAAATAGATAAATGAAGAAGCAATAAAAAATAACGGAAGAAGGATGATGAAAAAGGCTAAATAGATCAGCTGTCGCATTAAGTTGATGAGCGCTGTATGATAATCTGTGACTTCCAGGAGTATGGGTTGTAAAAAATCGAGGAACCAATCTAATACATCGCGCATGATTGGAGTACCCGCGTTTTCGTGAATTGATAAGACAAAACCAAATGGCTGGGCCATAAAAAACACGCCAAGCGAGAGCACTAACAATGTAACAAATCCATTAGTCCAGTGTTTCGCCCCGAAATTAAATCCTTCTGACAGCTTGTTTTTGTCTATGGAATAACCTGCACTTGCTGGTAACAAAAAAAGTAGGGGCAATAAAAATATCATCGGTATTTGAAAATAATAGGGTACAAAAAAGAAAATGAGATGAAGCGGGATTAAACCCAATAAAATAAAACCACCCTTTTGTCGCAGAAAGTGAAAAAATTCGCCAGGTGATTGTTCTTCTCTCGAGCGATTGAAGGTATAAAAAACTCCTGCGCCACAACATGTGAGGGGAATCAGCCATAGAAACGAGACAATAATGTCGGACATACCATTAAACACCTGTGAATACGGGTTTCCAAATAAAATAGAGCATTGTGTGGCCCAGTCAAAGTAGTAGAAACTTTGCAGATCTTTCCAATGCATCACGTTTTGATAAATGGCAATGAGTGCTATTGAGGGGACAATATAAGGTCCGGTAATTCTCCAGAACGAGTAGAATTGTGCTCTGAAATGCTGAAAAGTGTCGCGCAGAACCTCGGTGTTTTTACGAATTTTGTGGAGATTGAAACGTTGTTTTTTAAAGGGTTCAGCCTTTGGGGTTTCATGAATTTTTTCCGGGTATTTTCGCGCTACAATCAAAGGATAGACAACATAATAAAACAGGACCAAACCAAAAGAAAATAACACGATGAGCCATTTTGACCATTCGGGGAGGATCTGATAATTCCGGGTGACAAAACTTTCTAAAAAACCAGCAATGATAAAGATGGGTATGAGCGAAAGCATGATCCGAATGCCGCGCATTCCACTCATTTGTAAAGCTTGCAGGCGCGTATAACTTCCGGGGAACAATAGACCGTGTCCCAGTGTAAATCCTGCTCCCGAAGCAATGACAATCGCCGATATTTCGAAAGCACCGTGTATCCAGATAGTAAGGAAGGATGTGAGTAGCAGCCCTTTTAATTTAAAAAAGTATTGAAATACACCCACCATAACGGCGTTATTAAAGAGGATGACATGAGTGCCCAAGGAAAACAAAAGGCCGCCAAAGAAACACATCAGTGCGACCTTGATATTGTTTAATGTGATTTGCACAAACATGGAGCCTTGCCCACCAGTACCATAAATACCAAGAGGATCACCACTGGCTATGTTTTCCTCGGTGATGTTGATATAATTGCTCCCGAGTATAGATCGTGCAAAATCAACGTCTTGATGGGTAGAAAAAGCACCAATAATGGCATAAATAAGAAAAAGCACCAATGAAAAAAGTAGATTTTTCCGTGCGCGGTAGATCGCCAGTGGAATTTCTATAGTCCATGCACTCCATACACTACCAAAAGGTTCTTTCTTTTGTCTGTAGAGTCGGCGATGCGCCTCCTGTGCCAGGTAATTGAGGTATGCGCGAACAGTTCTTTTTTTATAAAACGTTTGTGCATAACTCAGATCATTGTTGATTTCTGTGTAAAGCTTCCGCGTTTCGTCCGGATCCGTTTCACTGCTTTGGCGTGAACGTTCGAATTTCGCCCATTTATTCTTGTTTTCCGATATGAAACGCGTCTCTTTCATGTGAAAGCATAAAAATAAACTTTTTCACGAGAAATACTGGAAAAACAGAGGAGGAGCAAGAAATAGTGAATGTGTTTTATCGGATGCAGCAAGGTATGCAGAATACCGAGGTTGCTAGCTGCTGTGGTTTTTACCTGCCGGATCTCCCTTTGAAAGAATTTGCCTAACCAAACAGTTGTGCCACCTCCTCTTTATTGAAAGATTTTTTCTTTTTGTCTACTTGAATAACATCACTGGCAATCGATTTTTTCTTGTCCTGAAGCTTTACAATTTTCTCCTCTATTGTTTGTTTACAAATCATGCGATAGGCCATAACCTTTTTGCGTTGTCCGATGCGATAACAACGGTCAATCGCCTGATTTTCGACGGCTGGGTTCCACCAGGGATCAATGAGGTAAACATAATCGGCTTCGGTGAGGTTCAGCCCCGTTCCTCCCGCCTTTAAGCTGATTAAAAACACACGAATGTTTTCATTTTCCTGAAAATTGTTGACTTTTTGTTCGCGATGACTCGTTTGACCGTCTAAGTATTCAAAAAGAATTTCTTCCTCTTCGAGCCGTTCCTTTACAAGGCTTAACATTCCAACAAATTGTGAAAACACGAGCACTTTATGATTATTCACTTTTTCTTTTAGTTGTCTTACCAATTCATCCAGTTTGGCTGACTCCTTGCCATAATCTTTTTCACGATCAGCGAGTGCCGTAGAATTACAGATTTGACGCAGTTTGGTGAGCCCCTGTAATATGTACATCTGTGATTTATTGACTCCGTCTTCTTCAATCTGGCGGTTGATTTGTTCGCGAAAATACTTTTTAAATTCGTCGTAAACGTTGCGTTGGTGTTTTCCCATGTCGCAATAGATTACGGACTCTGTCTTTGCTGGAAGCTCTTTAGCTACCTGATCCTTTGTGCGTCGTAAAATAAATGGATCTATCATGCGCGCCAATAAGTCTGAGGTATCAGGGTCCTGCTCTTTATCAATAGCATCTGAAAAAGTGGATCGAAAATGCTTGACACTCCCGAAAATTCCAGGGTTCAAAAAGTTAAACTGACTGTACAGATCGAACGTATTGTTTTCTATCGGGGTGCCGGTCAGCGCCAGTCGATTATCGCTTCTCAGCAAACGAACAGCCTTAAAACGTTGGGATTGGGGGTTTTTTATCGCCTGACTCTCGTCCAAAATGACATAGGAATAGTGATTTTCCTTATGGAAAGCAATGTCTTTTGTCAATGAGCCATACGTCGTTAAAACAATATCGTGTTCATTGAAAGAATCTCGAAGTGATTTTCTTTTAGGCCCCGCGTAAACGAGTGTTTTCAAAGTCGGAGCAAATTTTTCGATTTCCGATTGCCAGTTAAACATGAGCGAGGTCGGCGCTACAATCAAAGACGGTTTTTGATCTGCTGTACTTGTTTTGCTTTTGAGGTACAGTAAAAAAGCAATGGTTTGAATTGTTTTCCCGAGTCCCATATCATCCGCGAGGCAACCGCCCAACTTGTTGTTGTGGAGAAAAACCAGCCAGTTCAGCCCTTCTTTTTGGTAGGGTCGCAGCTGAGCTTTGAGTCCACTGGGCTTACGAATATTTTTGATTTCTGATAAGTTTTGCAGACGCTTTTTCTTTTTGTGGAGCTCTTCCAGAAACGTCGGTTTTGTCGTTAAGTCCTCGTACAATTCGTCAATGATGTTGAATTGATAATTCGAAATTTCAATTTTATCATGTTGCACCCGTCCGAATTTGAAGTACTTCTTATACTTCTCGACCCATTCTTTTGGAATAATGCCTTTGGACCCATCGCTGAGTTCAACGTAATTACTTTTTTTAAGAATGGCTTTCTGCAAACTTTTTAGATCTGCGGTCTCGTCACCATATTTTAGCTCCACATTCATGTCAAACCAATCCGTTCCCGAACTGAGGTTCATTGAAAAAGCAGGCTTGTTTAAGTTGTAACCAATAGATGATAAATTGTTGAGACCCAATACAGAAATATTGGCTTCGCGCAGTTTTTCGATCGCCTCCAGCACCCACATTGATTCAAGCGACTCTTTCACGGGGAGGTAGAAAAAATTGCGTTGGTGCTTAAAATTTGGATGCAGGCTACTCAGGAAATCCAATAACGCTTCTTCTTGTTCGACTTGTCGCTCTGCATACTGCATATTATTATCATCAACCCATACCTTTTCATGACTTCCCGGCTGCACAATTTGCTCTCCATATTTGACCATTGGGCGCAGCACGATGAACTTACCTTCAAGGTCAGAAAGGTAGACCTCCTTCTTCATAGTTAAGGGGGCTTTTGCTTTTTTTGCCTTTTTCATTTTATCAAAATCAATTTCGAAAACTGCAGAGAGCGGTTGAATGATGTTTTCCCGCAATTGCTGGTCATCTGATTTAATAACATGGTAAACCGGGTTTTCTAGCGCATATCTCAGATGTACAGCTTCTTCAGCGGATCGATAGGGGTAAAAATTTCCTTTGTTAAAAACACCAACGGGAGATACAACAAGATTGGTGGAGGTAATATCCATTTTTTCCTGACCCAACTGCACCATAAAATGAAGAGCATAAAACTGATCTTCTTCTTTGATTGTAATTAGCGGAGTAAGGGTGTCAGTGGCCAGCTCTATTGTTTCCATCCGATTTTTGACAAATGAACCTGTACCTTTATAGCGAAACAGGGGCACTTTATTCAAAAACGGCAGGAGTTGGGTCATTTTCTCGTGCGTCTCCCGATAGTCCTCAATCGACACATGTCTTCCAAAACCCCATTCGTAAACGCTGTTGATCTGAACGGCCTGCAGTAAAAAGTTTTTATCGAAAGATGAAAGTACCTCATCCATGGCGCTTGTAACAGTCTCGGGATAGACCTCCTCGAACCTCGAAGACAGCTCTGTTTCTGCTTTGTTCATTTTACCTATAAAAGGATAAACATCTCTGAGCTCACCACTGTAAATTTCAAAGCACAGTCCGGCACCGTATGGCTTTTCCTGTTGAGTATGGCTGGGTACGTAGAACTCACTTTTGTCTTTATCGACCAGCTGCAGCGGTTCCTCAGCGGTGTGTAAATTTTGGACCTTTTCTCGACAATGGATGCCAGTAGATGAAATTTGAAGTTCGAATGCGGTATCAAAATCGACTTTTCCTGCTAAATTTTTGCGTTCAAGAATATCCTTTTTTACTTGTCTTCGGTAGTTTTTACTAAAATAAGCGGTACTAAACTTTCGAATGACGGTATCAATAAAACGCTCTTTATGAGCACATGGTTTGTGAAAATCACAGGAACAACTGAGTACTGCCTCATCTTCAGTCTGGTCGTAGCGTAACTCGAGATCAAAATCATTGCGAAAGTCGTCATACTCACCCTTGATGGAGTTTTTATCTACCGAAATAATAGACACCGGATTGAAACTACTTCCAGATTTGTTAAAAGGAATCGCATTGACTTCTTTTTCGATGATCACGCCATTTTTGCAGGGGATGACCGTTTCATTATCAGTGGTATTTTCTTCTGTATCATCATCCAAAAGCTTTTGTTCAAACAATAGATTGATGGCGGCAACGACGTGTTTACAAATACCTTTTCCAGAATAAGGACATGAACAGTCAGAAGCTACATGGTTTCCTTCTGTTTCCCAAACCGCAATATGGTAGGGTTCTTCAAAAGACCCTTCGCATTCGAACTCGAAACTTCTACCGTCTCGTGAAATGAGTTGCGGAGAATACATGGTGGCTCGACCGATGGTTTGAGTAAGTGCATTCTTTTGAATGTAATCCGTCAGTTTTTTAGCCCAGCTCTTTTTACTCATAACACACAATAGTATATGCGAAGATATTAGATTTCTTATAAATCACAATTACCTGGTGAAACTGTTTTTTGAACATTTTGATATTCCATGCGGTGGACAACCTTGAAATATATGAAGTACAGTATTTATTTATAATTTTAATCAACACAGCGGTGTTTCATTGGGAAGCGAAAAACACGATGCCATTGATTAAAAACGTTGTTGTTAACAACAATTAAATGATCGTATTTGTAATATATGTGTAGATAGAACAAAAACGAGTAAAAAAAATTACAGACAGCAATGAAAACAATGAAATTTAAAAACGGCGATGAAATGCCAGCGTTGGGTCTGGGAACATGGAAATCGAAACCGGGCGAGGTGAAAGATGCAGTTTTAACTGCGATAAAAGACGGATATCGCCATATAGATTGTGCAGCAATTTACGACAATGAAAAAGAAGTAGGAGAGGCGCTGAATGAAGCTTTTGAAGAAGGTATGGTCGAGAGAAAAGATCTGTGGATCACCTCTAAACTTTGGAATGATTCTCACAAAAGAGACCAAGTAATTCCAGCACTGCAAAAAACGTTGGAAGATCTTCAGTTGAATTACTTAGATTTATATTTGGTTCACTGGCCAGTGGTGTTTAAGGGCGGAGTAACCTTTCCAGAGCAGCCCGATGATTTTCTTTCACTCAAAGATGTTTCGCTCTCAGAAACCTGGGAAGAAATGCAGAAAACGGTGGAGGAAGGCTTAACGCGACACATTGGTGTGTCCAACTTCAAAAAAGAGAAGATACAAGAACTAATCGACAGTACTGGTTTTGCACCTGAGATGAATCAGGTAGAAATGCATCCATTGTTGCCACAACAGGACTTGGTCGATTATTGTCAGGAAAGAAATATTCATGTAACGGCTTATTCACCGTTGGGTTCAGGAGATCGCTCTGCAAAAATGAAACAAGATAACGAGCCAACGTTATTGGACAATGGAACAATTAAAGCGGTTGCAGAAAAGCATGACGCCTCACCCGCTCAAGTATTGATCAGTTGGCAGTTGCACCGAAATGTAGTCACGATACCAAAATCCACAAATGCACAACGCATTCAGCAAAATATAGAAGCTGCTTCATTAAAACTGGATGATGAGGATCTGAAGAAAATAAACGGGATTGATTATCGCTTCCGATTTATTGATGGTTCTTTCTGGGAAACTGGAGGGGAAGAGTATTCGAAAGAAGCACTGTGGGGGTAGTTTCAACCTGGTTAAGTAGCAAATGATTAATCGCAACAGAGGTTAGGTTCGCGCGAGACACTCTACAGGTTTCTCCGTGAACTTGACTCCGTTGAAGAGCTTCTTGTGGTATTTTATCTGATTCACACGTTGTGTCGATGTTATAATTACCTTTTGGTTTATATTCCGAGTATTTT
>CAYFTH010000031.1:0-29532 GCA_964346075.1 uncultured Fluviicola sp.
TTAAAAAGAGCTGGCTATTTATCTGATTAAAAGAAATGTTTATCGTACCATCACTTGAGGCGCCGCATTTTTGATTTCTTCCGTTGCATTGCTTTCAAAAGCCTGGAAATTTTTCACGAAAGAACGCGCCAACTGGTTGGCTTTTTGATCAAATGCCTGTTGATCCTCCCACGTATTCCTTGGGTTTAAAATCTCGTCGGGAACATCGGGGCAAGAATTCGGCATATTCAGACCAAAAACTTGATCTGTTGAAAAAGATGATTTCTCCAGTTCCCCTTTAAGAGCGGCCGTAATCATTGCTCGCGTATATTTGAGTTTAATTCGGCTTCCAACACCATATTCTCCACCGGACCAACCGGTATTGACTAACCAAACATTTACATCACTTTCCTCCATTTTCTGACCGAGCATTTCCGCATATTTGGTGGGGTGCAACGGTAAAAAAGGAGCTCCAAAACATGCTGAAAAAACAGTTTGTGGCTCTGTAATTCCTGCCTCTGTACCAGCTACTTTCGCCGTATACCCAGAGATAAAGTGATACATTGCCTGACCAGGTGTTAACTTGGAAATAGGAGGTATCACACCAAATGCGTCACAGGTTAAGAAAAATATATTCTCAGGCTTTGATCCTTTGGACGGCTCCATGATATTATCAATATGATGAATCGGATATGATACTCGTGTATTTTGAGTAATGTGATCATCCTCATAGTTCGGCGTCGAAGAATTAGGATGGAACCCAATATTTTCAAGAATTGCTCCGAATTTGATTGCATTATAAATTTGAGGTTCGTTCTTTTCGGAAAGGTCAATTGTTTTAGCGTAACACCCGCCTTCAAAATTAAACACACTTCCGTTAGGCGCCCATCCATGCTCATCATCGCCAATTAATCGTCTATGAGGATCTGAAGACAGCGTTGTTTTGCCCGTTCCTGATAAACCAAAAAATATGGCTGTATCATCATTTTCACCAACATTTGAAGAGCAGTGCATGGAAAGCACGTTCTTTTCCTGAGGAAGTACATAATTTAAAACAGAGAAAATACCCTTTTTTATTTCACCCGTGTAGCCCGTTCCACCGATGATGATCATTTTTTTAGTAAAATTGATAATCGCAAAGTTCGACTGTCGCGTTCCATCAATTTCCGGGTCTGCCTTAAAGTTCGGAGCACATACTACATGCCACTCCGGGTTAAAATTTTCAATTTCTTTATCGGTAGGGCGAAGAAACATATTGTAGGCGAACATATTGGACCATGGTAGTTCAGTCACTACTCGGATATTGAGGCGGTGTTCGTCGTCAGCACACGCATAAGCATCTCTCGCGTAGAGGTCTCTTCCTGTCAAATAAGCCTTCATTCTGTTGTAAAGTGCGTCGAACTTTTTACTGTCAAATTTCTTATTGATATCCCCCCACCAAACAGTATCTTCGGTTAAATCATCACAAACAATGAAACGATCTTTTGGAGAACGCCCCGTAAATTCACCCGTTTCAATAGCAATTGCACCTGTATCAGTTAGTATGCCTTCTCCGGTCAACACAGTGTCTTCCACCAATTCTGCGGGAGATAAATTCCAAAATACATTTCCTAGATTTTCTAGACCAATCGTTTCTTTCAGGTTGGCGTTCGATCCTCTTTTACCAAATTCGTTCATGATGTTATTTTTAGCGTATACGATATTTATATTACAAAATTAAAGGATAATAAGTTGGTTTATCATTCAATTTTTGACTTTTTTCCACAACTTTTGTTCTAATTGTTGAAATCTTATTCGGTTCTGAAAGTACGGATAAACTTTACCGTTAAAGTCAACCATCCAAAAATGAGTATAAGCCCTCCAATTGGCGTCACTGGCCCCAAAAAACGATTTATTTCCAACCCCCATAAGGGCGTCAGGACCAGTAAAAAAATGGATCCACTAAATAACACGGCTCCCCATAAGATGGCACGATACTGAGCTCTGAGCTCAAAATCGAAGTGACTGTAAATGCCTGCTATGGCCAATGCACCCAAACCATTATAAAATAAGTAGCGCACACCTACTTCAAAACTACTGATTTGCTCCTGCACGACACCAATACGCTCCAGGTAATGTGCTCCAATGGCACCCAGCATAATTGCGATCGTTATAAAGATTAAACCAATTAAAATGAACTTTTTAGTCATGATTCTTTCAATAAATTTCGTGCGTTTTCAAGTGCTGCTGCATTGATTTTTTCACCACTCATCAGTTGAGCAATTTCTTCGACACGCTCCTCTTGGTCTAGTGCACTCAAGTACGTCTGCGTTTTTCCTTTCACCTCCTTTTTATATACTTTAATATGGGCATTTCCCTTACTAGCTACCTGCGGTAAGTGGGTTATCGCCAGGAGTTGCATATTCGAACCCATCTTAGAGAGATGATGACCGATTTTATTTGCTACTTCACCAGACACTCCTGAGTCAATTTCATCAAATATGACAGTCGGCAGCGCTCGTTTCGAAGAGAGTAAGTACTGAATAACGAGCATCAATCGCGAAAGTTCACCACCCGAAGCAGATTTCTCCACTTTTTTAGCTTCTACTCCCTGGTTAGGTTGAAACAAAAGCGCTATTTGATCAATACCGAATTCTGAAAGTGGACCGCGTTCAAATGTAAAATGGATTTGTGCTTTCGGTAATTTGAGTGCATCCAGTTCCCGCGCCACTTCTTTTTCAATCTTCTTTGCTGCCTTTTGACGACGCTCAGACAATTGCGCCGCTTCATTTTCGAGTTCTTTTTCCCCTTCAGTAACTTCCTGCGTTAATGCCTCGATTTGTGCATCTAAATCTTCTGTTTCTGTAGCTTCACGCTCTAATTCTTGTTGAAGTTCTAATAATTCTTCTTGCGACTGTCGGGCATGCTTCTTCAGGACGTTGTTAAAAGCATCTAAATCCTGTGCTAATGTTTCAATTGATCCCGATTCACTTTCGAGTGATAGACGGTCATCAGCTGCAGTAGCTGCAATGTCGTCAAGTTCAATACGCACCGAGGTGATACGCTCAAGCAAATCATTAATGCGTTGGTCCTTCACATTAATATTTTTGTTAATCTGGTGAAGCTGATCGGTTACCCCTCCCTCTACACTAACCAGGTTCGCGATCATATCTAATCCTTGATCAATATCCTCAAATTCTTCGGCTCTTTGCAAATCTTCTTCAATGTCTCTATAATTCTTTTCATTCAAATCAAGCGAATACAGTTCTTCGAGCTGAAACCTATTAAACTCCTGATTTAATGTAAGGGAAGACTGCTTCTCTTTCAGTTCTTCTAGTTGCTTCTTGCGTTTTTTCCAAGCCAAGAATGCTGTACGATAACGATGTGTACGTTCATTTAATCGACCGTAATAATCGAGTAGTTCGCGCTGAAATATTGCATTTTTTAGCTCTAAGGTATGATGCTGTGAATGTATGTGAATCAACCCTGCCGTGATAGCTTTCAGTACAGTGAGCTGAACGGGTGTGTCATTGACAAAAGCCCTTGATTTCCCTTTTGCATTAATCTCCCTGCGAATAAGTGTATACCCTTCATAATCAAGGTCGTACTTTTCAAACAAGGATTGCAGGCGATCTTCTGGCAATAAAAACTCACCTTCGACGATTGTTTTTTGATTCCGATCACGGATCACTGAATAATCAGCACGTTCCCCCAGAATCAGATGTAAAGCACCGAGTAAAATCGATTTACCAGAACCTGTTTCTCCGGTAATGACAGAAAAACCATTTTCGAATTCAATCGCTGCATTTTCGATTAGAGCAAAGTTCTTAACTTTTAACTGCTTCAGCATTATTCTAGAATTTCTTGATATTTTGAAGAATTAGCAGGGTCCAGGCGTTTCAATAAATTCAACACATCATTTTTATTTTTTTGGCTCGCATCCTTAAATATTTTCCCGATCTCATTGCGTTTGGATTGTAAAAAAGTACTGACATTGACAGAACCGGGCCTCGCATTATTAACAGGAACGAGCTTCTTTAAAGCCTCGTGAATGACCTTTCGCGCTGCTTCCTGATCATCATACATTTTATCTAATCCATTGCGATGGTATTCATAATTGCATTCCCGCATCGGTGTAAAAAGCTCCTGCAGGCGATTCTCTATAAGCCAGTAGCGGTTTCTTCTACCCTTTTGACTCGCCCTCCATCCGGAACTCCCGGCACTTTGAGCGAGTGTAACAACATTTTGAGCCTTATCAAAATAAGGATCTCCACCGTTTAGCGCAAAGCTATCTCCGTCCAGTCCTATCAAATAATAAGCATAAAAAGCCAGAATGGAAGTCAAATTATTTTCAAATTGATTTTCAGAAAATTGCAATCGGGTGTTTCGTTGAAAATTAAACCGTACATCTTCATCCATGTAATTAAACATCGTCGTGTTGTAAGTCGTGTTGTAAACCGGACGCGTAGATTGAACCTGCATTGTCGCTTCGTAAGTCCCAGTACTCGGTATACCCGTAATCGATATTTGAAGTACACAATTGATGCGCTCCTCAACTTCAAAGTCATCTTTCGTCCAGCTGGTACTATTCATCAGCTCAAAAACCACAGTTTCCAATTCACTAAAAATTTCTTTTTCTGTAGTCGTAACGTCTAAAGATGGGTTAGAAACAACATTTACCTGACAATTCAACTCTTGGCTATTCAGAGCACTGGAAAAGACAGTAAACGCTATGAGCAAGACAATATATTTCATACGAACCGATCTGTTAAAAAGTTAAAGATATTTTTTGCGGCTTCCCGTTTAGAAGTTAACTCAAAATTATGAGAATTATTGTCCTTATCCAGCACCGTTATTTTATTCGTATCATGCCCAAAACCGGCTCCCGCATCTTGTAATGTATTCAAGACAATGGCGTCTAAATTTTTCTTTTGTAATTTTTTACGGGCGTGTACTTCTGGTTTTTCGGTTTCCAATGCGAAGCCTATCAACCACTGATTCTTTGACTTCGACTCGCCAATACTTGCCAAAATATCAGGGTTTTTGACCAGATCTATTTGCATGGTTTTTTCAGACTTCTTGATTTTCTGTTCTGCCTTGGTCGCAGGCCTATAATCTGAGACAGCCGCTGCAAATATTCCTCCCGTACACTTTTCAAAATGATGATGAACAGCTTCATACATCTCGAGGGTGGAATTGACATCAATTCGTTTTAATCGATCATGATGTAATTGACACTGTGTAGGTCCTGATATTAAAATAACTTCTGCTCCACGCCGGAGTGCTATTTCAGCAAGAGCAAAGCCCATTTTTCCAGACGAGTAGTTTCCAATAAAACGAACAGGATCTATTGATTCGTAAGTAGGCCCCGCAGTGATTAAAATGGTTTGATTTTTCAACGCGGCTCTATGGGCAAAATGTTCTTCCACACGCTTAAAAATAGTATCTGGTTCGGCCATACGGCCTCTTCCTTCTAGTCCACTAGCCAGAAAACCTTCTTCAGCCGGAATAATTTGTACACCGTGATTTTCAAGGCGATTCAAATTTTCTGCTGTGGTAGGATGAGCGTACATGTCCAAATCCATTGCGGGAGCCACTATCACCGGACATTTCGCAGAGAGGTAAGTAGCCATCAGTAAGTTATCGGCATTACCTTGCGCCATTTTAGAAAGCGTATTGGCCGTAAGCGGGGCTACAATCATGAGATCTGCCCAAAGACCCAAGTCGACGTGATTCGTCCATCTTCCATCTTCGCGGTTCCAAAAATAATGGTATACTGGTTCTCCAGAGAGCGTCGCTAAGGTCAGCGGACTAACAAAATCTTTAGCAGCAGGCGTCAGAATACATTTCACCTCAACACCTTGCTTTTTGAGCATTCGTATGAGAAAAGATATCTTATAGGCAGCGATACCTCCAGTAATTCCAAGGATAACTCGCTTTCCGTCTAGCATCGATTAGGAATGTCTTATTCTTCTATTTTACGCTGGTAAATTTTATCGTTCTTCAATTCATCCAGAGACATCGCAACAGGCTTAGGCAAACGCTCATAAAATCGAGAGATTTCAATTTGTTCACGATTCTCAAAGATCTCTTCAAGATTATCCGTTGAAGAAGCAAATTCCTGGAGCTTTTGAGTAAGCTCTTCCTTTAATTCAACATTAATTTGATTGGCTCGTTTTGACAACATAACGATTGTTTCATAGATATTACCAGTATCTTTTTCAACTTCAACGGTGTTTCGCGTTATTGTCGTACGTTCTGCTTTGCTGTTTTTAAAGCTCATATTTTAACTATTAAATATTGACTAATTCTTTTTCTGCCTTCTTTTTAAGACTCTTCGCCTTATCCAAATATTTCGACTCGGGATAATCTTTGGCAAAGTTATCATATCTTTTCAATGTTTCCTTGAGATAGGTCATTTTTTTCTGTTGAGAAGAGGATCGCGACTTTTCGAAAGCGGATTGAAGATCTTCGAAAGCATAGCGTTCAGCTACTTTTCCAAGTTCTTCTGCAATAACCTCCAAATAGCGGCTCGATTTTCGTCGCACCTCTTTATCTTCAAAGCTTTCACTGTATTTCGCATAAAGTTCCTGAGCTGATTCCAGGCGTTCTTTTTTCTTGCTGAACACACTTCGCTTCGCCAGAAAATAGGCATCTTCAAAAGCGATAAAACTAACTTCCGATTTGTAGCTACTCTGCGGATATTCCTCTATAAAAGATTCGGCGGCAGCGACAGCAGCTCTATGTTTTTCCATTTTATGGTAGAGCTCTACAGCATTGAATTGCTTCGTCTCAAGTTTAAAGCGCAGGCGATCCATAATCGAATTGCAAGAATCAATCAAATGGCTATTCGGATACCGCTGAACAAAGCGTTGCAAATCATTCAATGCCACTTTCGTTTCCTCCTGGTCTAAGGTCGGTGCAGGGCTATTCTTCACGGAGCAGATTGCCGTCATAAACAAACATTCCTCCACATTCTCACTCGAAGGATAGCGCTGGGTAAATTGATTAAAATAATAACCCGCCATATAGTAATCCTCTATAGCAAAATAACTTTTAGCCATGCGATAGTAGGCCAATTGACCTTCTGCGGAGTTCGGAAAACGCTGATAAATCTGCTCATACAGTGTGAGCGCTTTGGTAAAAGATTCTTTCTCATACATGCGGTCTGCCGTAAGCAGTTTACTTTCGTAGTTATCTCCTTTTACCACCTTTTGATAATCGCTACAGGATTGCAGCAGCAATAAAATGGTCAAAACCGATATAAATTGTAATAATCGCATTGATGCAAAATTATAACTTTTAATGATCTCTCTAAACATTTTAAGATAGTTTAAGTTATTTTCTATTAAGATTGAATTGTTCATAGAACAAGAATGTAAAAGAAGTACTAATTTTGTGGCATGGATTTTAAGCTCGTCTCACCGTTCGAGCCTACGGGTGATCAGCCGCAGGCTATTGAAGAACTCGCAAAGGGAATTAACGCCGATGAACAACATCAGACACTTTTAGGTGTTACGGGCAGCGGTAAAACCTTCACGGTTGCCAACGTGATTAAAAATGTACAACGTCCCACACTCATTTTATCGCACAACAAAACACTGGCTGCGCAATTATACAACGAATTTAAACAGTTCTTTCCTGAAAATGCTGTCGAATATTTTGTTTCTTATTATGATTATTATCAACCTGAAGCTTATTTACCCGTCACGGATACTTACATCGAGAAAGACCTGGCCATTAACGATGAAATAGAAAAATTGCGGTTATCGGCCACCTCTTCCCTACTCTCGGGCCGACGCGATGTAATCGTGGTATCTTCTGTTTCCTGTATTTATGGTATAGGTAACCCCAACGAATTTGAAAAAAGTATTATTCCCGTGAGTGTTGGGGACGTCATCAGTCGAAACAAGTTTTTATTCAAACTCGTGGAAAACCTTTATTCCCGCGCTGGAGATGAATTCAAGCGCGGTACTTTTCGCGTGAAAGGTGATACTGTTGATATCTATCTAGCCTATGCCGATTATGCATTGCGCATAGAATTCTGGGACGACGATATCGAACGCATCTGCACGATAGACCCTGAAAACAACGAGGTCCTGGAAGATTTTGACGCCATTAATATCTATCCCGCCAATATTTTTGTAAGTTCTCCGGAAACGACGCAGCAAGCCATTGAAATGATTCAAGACGACATGGTCGCGCAAGTCGAATCATTCAAAAGCGAAGGGAAAACGTTCGAAGCAAATCGTTTAAAAGAGCGCACTGAATACGATCTTGAAATGATTCGCGAGCTCGGTTATTGTCAAGGAATTGAAAATTATTCGCGGTACTTCGACAAACGTGCCCCTGGAACTCGTCCTTTCTGCCTATTGGACTATTTCCCGAATGATTTTATGATGGTCATCGACGAAAGTCACGTAACGCTACCTCAAATCAGAGCAATGTATGGTGGTGATCGTGCAAGAAAGCTCAATTTGGTAGATTACGGTTTCCGCCTGCAAGCCGCGCTCGACAATCGTCCTTTAAAATTTGAAGAATTTCAGGATTTAATCAACCAAACCATATATGTGAGTGCGACGCCTGCAGATTATGAAATTGAGGCATCAGGCGGCGTTGTTGTTGAGCAAGTCATAAGACCTACAGGTTTACTCGACCCTTCAATCAATGTTCGTCCCAGTCGGAATCAAATCGACGATCTCATCGAAGAAATTCAGCAGCGCATTGATCTTCAAGAACGCGTATTAGTCACCACACTCACTAAACGAATGGCCGAAGAACTACAAAAGTACCTCGACCGCTTGGGGATCAAGTGTCGCTACATACACAGTGAAATTGATACGCTGGAACGTGTTGAAATACTTCAGCAATTGCGATCTGGAGACTTTGACGTACTGATTGGTGTCAATCTTCTGCGAGAAGGACTCGATTTACCAGAAGTGAGCTTAGTAGCCATTCTCGATGCAGACAAAGAAGGGTTTCTACGCAATGAAAAATCGCTGGTGCAAACTGTCGGACGTGCGGCACGTAACGTCAACGGTACAGTGGTCATGTACGCAGATAAGACTACCAAGTCGATGCAACGCACGATTGATGAAACCAATCGACGACGCGCACTGCAGCAGGCTTACAATGAAAAGCACGGTATTACGCCTCAAGGACTCAAAAAATCGAATGAGCGTGTATTTCATTACCGTTCAGAGGAAGACGAAGATGAAGAACCTCAAATTGCTGCAGATCCCGTTGAAACTTACATGTCAGAAGAAGCACTTCAAAAAAGTATTCAGAAAACGGAACGAGATATGAAAAAAGCAGCAAAAGCACTCGATTTTGTCGAAGCAGCTCGACTGCGCGATGAGATGTACCGTCTTCAACAACTTTTAGAACAAAAATAATTCTTATTTTCGCCGTGATATTACAGGCAATGAGGTCTGCCTAAAACCGTCTCTAAAATTGAGTCTGATGACTTCTGTTGATTTGAACTTTTAATATTCGATAGATGTCGTGGTTTGTTAAATTTTATCAATGGAGCCTCATGATCGCTATTGTCGCCTTAGTAGGTGGCTCCATCTCAGCGTTCTTCCTTTCTGGACTCACACTTGTAACTGATTGGCGCACACAGGAGAGCTTGTGGGTCTATTTCCTGCCCATCGGTGGGCTGGCTATCGGTTTGTTTTACTACTACTTCTCAAGAGGTGTTGAAGGGGGAAATAACCGTTTAATTCAAGAGATGCATCGTCCAAAGCATTACATTCACTGGAAAATGATTCCACTCGTTTTATTGGGCACACTTACCACTCACTTATTCGGCGGATCGGCCGGTCGAGAAGGAACAGCAGTCCAAATGGGCGGAGCTCTCGGAGATCAGCTTCAACTACTATTTAAATGGACTCGCTTTCATCGCAATACATTACTTCGTATGGGTGTAGCCGCTGGATTTGCAGGTGTTTTTGGTACCCCTATCGCAGCAGCTATTTTCGCATGGGAGTTCTCGATAACCCGAAAGTGGAATTTAGCTACTGTATTCATAGTATTAATAACTTCATTGATCAGTGATTCTGTTTGCCACTTATGGGGTGTAGATCATACGGTTTACACGATAGATGAGTTGCCGGCCTTCTCCCTGACTTCTATCTTTTCCCTTTCACTGGCAGCTTTATTTTTTGGCGTTACTGCCTATTGCTTTAGCATCTCTAAAAAGTGGAGTCAGCTAATCTTCCAGCGTATTAAAACTCCTTACTTGCGACCAATGACAGGTGGACTAATTTTGCTCCTGCTCTACCTTCTATTCCAGTTAGATATCTACAAGGGCCTCGGTATTGATCATATTTTATTGGCATTCGAAACAGAACGGCCTTTTTACGAAGTCTTCATTAAGCTCTTTTTGACCGCACTCACTTTAGGTGCCGGATTTAAGGGCGGTGAAGCTACCCCTTTATTTTTTATGGGTGCCGTACTCGGAAGTAGTTTGAGTGCCATACTACCGTTACCTTCAGCATTTTTGGCAGGATGTGGATTTGTAGCCGTGTTTGGTGCTGCTACGAACACCCCGATTGCAAGTGCATTTATTGCCGCTGAACTCTTCGGATTTGAGGCGATCCCCTTTTACTTGTTGTCGTGTTTTATAGCCTATTCCATATCAGGAAACACATCGGTCTACGCCACTCAACAAAAATTACTCAACAAAATGAGTTTGCGGCATTGGAGAAAGCATAAAAAACAGTAATTTTCAAGCACTTTTGCACAGTATAAATAAATTATGAATCCCGATAGCATCATAACATTAGTTGTCATTGTATTGGCAGTCATTTTATTCGTTACAGAATTGCTAAGTATTGATCTTGTAGCGCTATTTATCATAGCTGCACTTGTCGTTTCCGGAGTTATTAGTCCAGCTGAAGGCGTATCCGGTTTTGGAAATACGGCAACATTGACCGTTGCTTTCATGTTTGTTTTGAGTGCTGCCATGTTAAAAACAGGTGCACTTCAATTCGTAGCCCATCGTTTGGGTAATATTTTTGAGAAAAATTTCAGGCGGGGAATGATCTTAATGATGATCTTAATCGCTGTCATCTCTGCATTTATTAACAATACTCCTGTTGTAGCTGTATTTATCCCGGTAATTATTCAAGTCGCTAAATCTTCAGGATGTGACCCAAAAAAAATGTTGATTCCTCTTTCTTTTGCTTCGATTTTCGGAGGAGCTTGTACGCTGGTGGGTACTTCCACCAACATGCTGGTTAGTGGTATAGCCGAGCAAGAGGGGTTGTCAGCAATCTCAATGTTTGAGATGGCTCCAGTTGGGATCGTTTCTTTAGTGGTCGGTATTTTATACATGTTATTTTTTGGAAACCGTTTACTACCATCAAATGAATCACCTGAGAATCTGAATGAACAATTTAATGTCAAACAATTTCTCACTGAAATTCAGTTAGTCGAAAAAACTGCCGAACAGGATGAAGTCTATAGTTCTGTATTATCAGAAACAGGTGTCGATATCATCAATGTTTGTAGGGATGATAAAAGTTATGCCGTTCCTCAGGAAGATTTCGAATTAAAAGCAGGAGACATTTTAAAACTGCGCGGGGACAGTGATCAAATTCAAGCATTTAAGGAATGGGAAAAAGATAAGGAATTTTTTACCATTAAAATGGGTGATAAGATGAGTGACACTTCAGATTCGAAACTGGTTGAACTCATTATAGTGGCGAATTCACCTTTGATTGGTAAGACCATCAAGGAAGTCGATTTTAAACAACGTTATCGATCTATTCCTCTGGGAGTGCGTCAACGCAAGGGCGTTCTCAACGAAAACCTATTGAATGTAAAACTAAAAGCCGGAGATATCATTCTTGCCGAAACAAAAAACGCTTATGTCCAGCGATTGCACGATCGGGAAAGCGGAACGAACGCCCATTTCGCCTTGCTATCTGAAAAGAATATCCCCAAATTCAACCGCAAACAGTTCATCATCGTACTGACGACAATGATTGGGGTGATTTTAACTGCCAGCATTGGAATTCTACATATCCTAACCGCTGCTATTGTAGCGGTCAGTCTGTTGGTGGTCTTCAACGTTATTAAAATGAAGGAGGTTTATCAATCCATTGATTGGCAAGTGATTTTCTTACTCGCCGGATCACTCAGCTTAGGCGCTGCAATGGGAAACTCCGGACTCGATGAGCAATTTGCCAATTCAGTGATCAACAATCTTGAAGAGTGGGGACCGATTGCTATTATTTCAGGTTTGTACTTATCCACCTCCATTCTCACCTCTATAATCTCAAATAATGCAGCTGTAGCGCTGTTTGCTCCTATTGCCATTGTAACAGCTCAGAGTTTATCGCTCGATCCAACTCCATTTATCATTGCGGTAGCTTTTGCTGGTTCGGCTAGTTTTATAACCCCTATTGGTTATCAAACCAATACCATGGTCTACAGTGCAGGGAAATATAAATTTAGCGACTTTTTACGTGTAGGTACACTTTTAAACATTTTATTCTGGATCATCGCCACATTTATGATTCCCTGGATGTACGGATTGTAACACAATCAATCTTGCAAGTCATTCATCTTTTTTACCCATTCTGCTGCTTGCTGATCGACTTTATTGCGTATAGCTTTATACTGAATTTTACTTTCGGCTGCGTTAATTTCCTTTATGATTTTATTTTTGAAATCGATAGCTTTATCTGAAAAGCTTTTGGTTTCTGTGCGTTTTGAAGTATTGTAGAATTCTATCGTGTAACATTCTTCCAGCACTTCATTAATAATTCGGTTCACACGCTTCTTGAGTTGTCTTTTGTTCGCCATAGCTTCTTTTACTCAAAAATACAATAATTCACCTTAACCCGAAAATTTGACTAAGGTGAGCTGTTTTAGTCAGTTTACTGGATTTTAAACGCTGTAAGTAAGTCCAACAAATGCGTTATAGGACGAATAGCTCAAATTTAGGTACCGTTCAATTGGGGTTATTTGATTTTACTCGTATTTTCCATGTATTTCAGCATTATTCCGGTTTTTATCTTCTCTAAGAGATAAGGATTATGCTCAATAACTAAAATATCATTGTTCTCACTCAGTTCCATCAACATTACAACCATTAGATCGATATCTTCAAAATGAAGACCGGTACTTGGTTCATCAAGCACGTACAATTGATTGTCAGTCTTTTCATTTACCCAATTTAAGAGTAACAAGCGCTGCTGTTCACCAGCGGAAAGCGATCGCACAGTTTGATCGGCAGTGAGATGTGACAATCCTATTTTTTCCAATTGTGTGAGTAAATTTACAGTTGATTTTGATACGTTGAAAGGACCAAACCACTCTGCCAGTTCGAATAAATTGAGCTTCAGAATATCGGCGATTGTTGCACTATCTATCCTATGCGATAACACCTCATCATTGTAGCGCTGACCATTACAAGAAGCACATTGTTCAATGTGATTAGCAGCCACGTCAAGACTCACTTCGACAGTGCCTTTTCCTTTACAGTTCGGGCACTGACTCGATTTGGTTTTGTACGAAAATGCTTTGGGCTTCAAACCAGTAGCCTTTGCAAAAACCTTCGTGATGTCCTTCAAAATATCAAGATAATCAACCAGCAACGTATTCAATTGGGTGCGCAACGGTTTCGATTCAAAATAATGCGCCCCTTGATAGTTTTTAGGTATATCGATCTTCGAACAGTGAACAGGACGCTGCTCATTGATACTCGGGATGAGAATATCTTTGACGAGAGTGGTCTTCCCGACTCCTGACTTCCCTGTAATGGCCGTAATTCCCCCTACTGGAACAAGAAGTTCTTCACGAACGAGTGTATGCCTGTTCAAATCGAATAATGTGATGTGCTGCTCACCATCATTGAGAGTTACGGGTTGAACTGGTTCTTTTAAGAAAGGGTGACAGTTGGACTGCTCTAGCAACCCCTTTGAATGCCCCTCATAAGTGATATAACCTCCGTTTTTTCCTGCTTTGGGCCCAATCTGAACAAGGTGTTCTGCTGATTGGATCATCGCTTTGTTGTGCTCGATGACAATCACCGTATTTCCTTTGTTGATCAACTCCATCAATAATTCAATCAAATCAGGTATGTTGTCGTTCGATAATCCTGCTGTAGGCTCATCTAATAAATAGGTAATGCCTTTGAGCGGACTATTGAGCTGTTTGATTAATTCGACGCGTTGATTCTCTCCTCCGGATAGTGTGGGCGATTTCCTGCTGAGTTGCAAATGATCGATATGAAGCTGCTGGGCTCGTCGGATGGTGTTTTCCAAATTTGATCGGATCTTTTCAACTAATTGGCGATCAATCTCGGATTCAATTTTTTGTTGCGTCAGCCATTTTTCCAGTTGATTGAAGTCCATTAACTTAATATCGTAAATTGATTGACCACCAATCTTGATAGATAAACGTTCTTTTTTTAATCCACTACCGCTGCAGGTTGAGCACGTTTCAAAAGAAAATAACGCGACAAGTTTCTTGATATTTTTGTTTTTACGAGTCATGAAATATTCCTCCTTCAAATAATGAAACATTCCTTCCCACGTCATCGTAATCTCCTGCTTCCCCTCTCTGGTCTTCGTTTTAAACACCCAAGTCGCCTTCCATTCTTGATGACCTGCACCGTGAAGAATAATCGATTGTTGTTGCTCTGACATATTCTCGAAAGGTGTATCCATGGTAAATCCGTGCTGCCTCCCTACTTGCTCCAGTATAGACATGTATTGTCCGCCTGGTTCACCATAGTAAGCTAAAGCTTTATTGTGCAGGAACAATCCATCATTGATACTTTTTTCAGGATCCAAAATGATTTTTTCAATATCAGGTACCAGTGCCTCACCGATGCCATCACACACGATGCATTTACCAAGTTCGTGATTGTTGGAAAAATGACTCGCTGACAATTCAGTATATCCAGAATCTTGAGCAGTGACGCTAGTAAAGTGCGCTTTCCTGGAGAACGCAAAACGCAAGACCTTATCCATACCAATTTGCTTAGCAATATCCGAACGTTGTGTGTAATTTTTCTGCTTTCGCGTTGCACAGATTGTTGGAGAAAGCCCTTCAATAGATTCAACTTCAAATTGATAATTCACCCCTACACGCGACTGCTGATAACTGGAAAACTGTTTACTCATCTCTTGTTGACCGTAACCGTGCAGCGTATCGATTACCAAAGATGATTTACCTGAGCCCGAAATTCCAGTAATCACTGACAGCTTAAATTTGGGCAACTCCAGATCGAGATTTTTTAAATGATGTGTATTTGCTCCTCTAATCACTATCTTTTCGTGTTCTTGATTGTCAATTATTTCAGGAGCTTCGTTTGATGCCTTTTCTTCATTATCGAGAAGGGTATCACATTGCTGCTGAAAAAGCTGATGGTTTTCAAAACAAATGATTCCTGCTGTTTCACGCTTTAATTGGTGAAGGGCATCCAAGAGTTGCTGCACATTCTTGTAGTGGAGTCCAATACTTGGTTCTTCCAACAGCAACAATGTCTGCGTTGTTTTTTTCGCAAAATGTTTCGTGAGTTTAATACGTTGCGCTTCTCCACCCGACAATGTATTGGAAGGTTGTCCTAATTTGATATAACCCAACCCCAACTGGATCATAAGCGCTAATATTTTCCCGATCTTCCGTTCTGTAGCAAAGAAATCGTGTGCTGATTCGATACTAAATTCATATATATCAGCGATATTCTTACCATTCCATTTCACAGCCAACACTTCTGGCTTAAAGCGTTTTCCATTACAAGTTGGACAAACCTGGTTAACGCTACCCATGACGCTCATCGATAACGTGATCACGCCTGCACCTTCACAAGCTTCGCACCTTCCTTTTTTATTGTTGAATGAAAAAGCCCCTTTTCCCAGTTTGGCCGCTTTCGCCTCAGGTGTTTTTGCTAATATGTCGCGTATTTTATCGGCAAGCCCCGTATAGGTCGATGGATTACTCCGTGGCGTTTTACCAATAGGCTGATCCGAAACAATGACCTTACTAAGATCGCTCGAATTGCAGTGTTTTTCAATATTTTCAAGAAGTTGGGTAGTCTTTTTGGTGACCACTGTCAACGCTTGTGGTATCAATTGAAATGTAGTCGTCCTCACTTTCTTAGGTGACTTACCCCTCGAAATCGCTTTTTCCTGCAAAGCTTCTAAAGTAGGACTATTGATCATTTGGGCATTAAGGAACTCCTTTTTGGAACCGTTAAACACCAAGTAACCTCCGGCAGATCCTGATTCCGGTCCCAATTCTACAATCCAATCAGCCATCTGAATAAAATCGAGGTCATGTTCGACGACCATCACCGTATTCCCTCTTTTGATAAGTCGCCTTAGAATATGTAATAAATAGGCCTGATAGTGCTCCGATAATCCAATGGAAGGTTCATCAAAAACATATAATATACCTTGCAAGTTGCTGTTAACCTGATTGATCAATTTAATTCGTTGCGCATCACCAGATGAAATAGCAGAACTGGGCGTACTCAACTGATAGGACTCCATCCCGAGTCGTGTAAGATCAAATAACTGCGTTTTAAGTTGATGGACCAGTACTTGCTCGCCCTCCTTCAATTTCAGTTTTTTTAACGCGTCAAATAATTTATGCAGGGGCATATTGAGCCATTCGGCAAAATTACGTCCATGCCAGCGGTATCTCAGATGATCTGCTTTGATTCGCGCACCTCCACAACTGGGACAAACCCGGGAACTTACGAAACGTAAGATATTTTTATTGCGATCACGTCTAAGAATATCCCGCATAATCGGAAGCATCCCCTTATAAAAACCTTCTTCGCGCGGTTTAGCTTTAATCCCAGACCATTTCAGACGGGATTCTAAACCATGTTTCCCATAAAAAACTTTGATCCGATCGCTGCCATTTAAAACGACATCTTTTTGTGCTGGTGATAGATCCTTCCAGGGAATATCGATGTTAAAATCGTGAGCTTTGCAGACCTTATTCAACTCTTCTACTGTAATTTGTGAATAGGTAATGTATCCATTGGGCAGCGTGGTAGTGATCGCTCCTTCCCGCAGCGTCAGGTTTTCGTCTCCAATCAATTTATCAAGGTCAATGTACTCCTCCTCTCCTATTCCATTACAAACCTCACAGGCTCCTTTAGGATGATTAAAAGAAAACAGGGATTTGCTCAACGTTTGAGAGGTGGAATATCGTGCGAACAGTATTCGAAATACGGATGTCAGCTCGGAAAGGGTTCCAAAAGTAGCACTGATTGATTGAAAACGTTTTGACTGCTCCACCTTGATCACCGGCGGAAGATGGTTGATATCATCTACGGCTGCAGTGGGAATCATTTGACCGTTTTGTTGGTTGTACTGCGGTAAACTTTCCAAAAAATAGCGGTATCCTTCATTGGCGACTACACCCATCGCAAGCGACGATTTTCCAGAGCCGGAAAGTCCAGTAACCACGATGAGCTCATGCTCGGGAATCGTCAAATCAATATTCTTCAAATTGTTTTGATGAGCGTTTGTGATGCGCATAGTAACCTTTTAAAATTTGAACGATGAAGATATAAGATTTTATGGTTTATCCTCAAACCACATCGCAACAAGCTCTATTTCCTGTTATGTTGTGTCAAGCATATAGGGATTTCATCAAAAGAAGATGGAAACAAAGTCTTCTAATTGGATGAGTCGTTATCGTATCTTTTTTTCAAATCATTTAAGTATTCGCGCCCTACTTCTTCATTCAGAGCGGTGGACTTTTCAAGCATCTCAATGGCCTTTTCAAATTCACTATTCTTCTCTTGAAGTACTCCTAAATTATAGTAGGCTTTAGCACGTTCAGTTTCATCTTCGTAGCGTTCCGTTATTTCACGCCACACAATACCAGCCGTATACCAATCTCCTTCTTCAGTAATTAATTCTTGTGCCCTGTTGAACCTTGAGTTGGTACGTGAATTGGCAAAATAATAACGCGTAATTGTAAAATAATACGGAGAAATAGATTCTGCTATCTTAAAACCCAATTCTTTACCGATGTTTTCAACAGCCAAGGCTTTTCCTTTTTTTAACGAGCGCTGAGCACCCAATTTAGTCGTTGCTTTCACTTCAAACGCATACTGTTCATTCAGCGACAAGGAGTCCATCAATTGCCCCAGAGTATCATATACCTTTATGGCCGCCTTTGCAGTAAATGTTTTTTTGCCAATGACGACATTTCGTTCACTGATCAGAATTTCATTTTTATCATAAGTGGACTCGACATCTTTGTGGTATTCATCTTTTTCCGTGTGAATGATATTCTCTACAGTAAGTAACACGTGTTGATTGTCTGTGTACTTTAACACGCTATCATGCTGCATGGATACCGGAAAAAATTGGTTTGAACAAATTGCTTTTGAAACTGCAATCGATTGATCGAAATCATAAAAATCTCTCTCATTGATTTCTTTTTTGAGGTAGTTAAAGGCTTCTCTTTTGATGCGATCATTTGCAGCACGATTATTTACTGTATGATTCCGCTGATTAGAGCACGTTGTGCGATCTACTACAACAAGCGTTTTTTGGTTGAAAGCGTTAGGGATTTTAACTAACGTACTGGATGTGTCGTCCGTTTTAATAGAAATGCTATCATAAGCGGGCTTGCAGCTCGTAATAACAAGTGCAATTATGCATAAATAAAAAAAAGCGTTCTTGTACATTTTAACAGGTTCTCATTATTAATAGTCGATGCGATCCAGTGGTTTGCGTGTTGGTTTTTTAGGTTTTAAAATCACGTTTTCTGATTCTCCTTCATTATTTTCTTCGGACTCCGAATTATTACGTGTATCTACATTTTCTTTAACAATACGCGTTTTAACCTCAGGGTGTTTATTATAGGCAACTGATCGGTTTATCGTACGTGGTTGGCGATAAACGCTGGTTTGATCAGGAGGACAACCAATGTTAAAGCGCACACCTACACGAAAAGTCATCTCACTATTGTTCGCCAGAGAAATGTCTGGCACAGTAATATCACCGTTGGATATAGAGGCATCACTAATGCGTGGCAATTCATCTTCTCCGAAATAATTATAGCCCATTTCAAAGAAAGGAGACATTGCACTATTTGGAAAAAAAGCAACGTTGATTCCCGTTCCAAATCCGATCTTATTAGAGCGGGCGAACGCATCGTTATTTTCCTCGCTGGCATCCTCTTCTTCCACCATGTCTTCTTCTGCGATCTCTTGTCCTTCGTAGAGATCGAATTGTTGTCGATAGCCCGTTGTGCGAAAACCAACCTTCAAGGGAATAGCTATTTCTACAATTTTACCGATTTGAGCACCGACTAAATATTTCCCCCAGACATCAAATCGTTGAATGCTGTATGAAGCATACCCCATATAACCTCCTTGAAATTCAATATCCTCAATCACTTTATCAAATGATTTTGACCCAAAATTTGTCGTAATACCGAAACTGGTATTAAAAAAGCGATAATGACGCTTCAAAAAAGTAGCCTCCATCGTAAAGTTCCCTATATTCGGTAAACTGTCCGATACTGGGTTTTGCTGTGCATACCCCAAACCAAATGTACCTGTATGGCATGATAACATTTGTGAATAACCCGTCTGCGAATGACCATAATTGAAAATTCCAAAAATCGCCACAAAAAATGGAAGTAGTTGTTTCATCGTATCACTTTTGTTCTTAAGAGGTATCAAATAAAGTGCCAAAATACATAAAAATCCGAATATCCTCTACAGGGAAAAAAGTGCTATTTATTTTTATATTTGACACCACTAAATAAATATTATATGAAGTCAACCATTTTTTTAATCCCCTTAATCCTACTGTTTTCTGCTTGTAATATTGTGAAACAAAGCGATAGTAACAAAATTGTAGATTACCCTGACGTAGAAGCCAAGTACCCTGGTGGTGAAGAAGCTATGAAAACGTTTTTAGCGAATAACATACGGTATCCTGAAATCGCTATGGAAAACGGCGACCAGGGAAAAGTGTACATTAAATTTATCGTTGAGAAAAACGGTAGTATTTCGGAAATCGAAATTCTTCGCGGAGTGAGCAGCGCGATTGATGCAGAATCTAAAAGAGTAATCAGTATCATGCCGAATTGGGAACCAGCTCAGGCGAATGGAGAATTTGTGAGAGCCTATTGTCGCATACCTATCAATTATGTACTTCAGAACACGGATTAGTCAGTTCATTCCGTTCAATTTTTAAAATCATTTTGGTCTCCAGAAATGGATATTTAACTAAGTTTTCACTCGTGTTGCCAACAGCGACCAGACGCATTTTTCGTCCGTCTTTTGCATTGTCTCCCCGACTTTGTCATCCCCTTACATCGTTTTGCCGTTGCACCATTTTTTGCAGGAGCTTTCTCTATGTAAATTTCTGTCTGAGGCCAGTGATTGGTGTTTTTCTGACATTCAATTTTGGTTTCGACAGAAGTAGGCAGATGGGAGTTAAAATCAATATGAGTCAGCATTTCGATGGAATCGACGGGAACAACATAATCGTACAAGGAACCACTGCATTTTCGATTGGGCATTAAAAAAGCAATGGTGGTTTGCGCTGCCGTATCAAGCAACACTTTATAGTACATACCAGGCACAGTAACGGCATTCGATCCAATTATCCCAATATTATTTTTAAAAACAGGCCCCGAAGCAACCCAAAGTGTATTTCTCGCATAAGCCCATTTCCGCACCTGACCCTCTAGTTTCTTCCAGGCTCCCCGATTCAATGAAGGGTGTTGCGGCGACATGTTGGACATGTAAAAACTCTCGGACATCGCCGTTTGATGAAAAGCCATATCCGCCGCAGGCGCCAAATGACCCCGATCGAAACCCGAACCGCGGTAATCCGCCAATGTTGCTGAACCAGTCTTGATATCTTGGTCTTCACGAAAATCGTTGGATCGATCCCAGCCCCCTTTCACTTCTGCATGAGTCAGTTCATAGAACACCCATGCAGCCTGCTCGTGGTCTTCATGATAGCACAAGGAGTAATGTTCGTGAGTTACGATTTGGCACCCCTCTTCCGCAATCGGTTGGTGTAAAGGTTGCGTCAAAGTCAGAAATGAAGTTAAAAAAATCGCAATCAGCGCTATTCTGTTGACCAGGCAAAAACCGGTCGCACATGAATATCGTTTTATTGTCCTCCAACTGTATTTCAGCCCGTTACTTTTTAACGAATTTGATTGGTGTACTTCCCTTGATACGGATCAAGTAAATTCCGCGATCCATCTGTTGAATATCAATCACAGTTTCTCGATTCACAACAGTTCCAGTGTGTACCTGAGCACCCTTCATATCATATATTTCATAGCTGCGTCCTTCCATTTGAGCACTTGCAGCGATTGTTATAGAACTATAGGCAGGGTTTGGAAAAATACGCGTAATGAGCGATTGATCTATGGCGCTTACCTTTAAAGCATTATTATTCAAATAATGATTGACGCGCGCTTTGTAGACATTCGCTCCCGTTTGTTTGATGGTACAATACAGATTCAATTCGAATGCGTAAACGCCCATGTAGTTACCTTGTAAATAATAGGTGTTGGAGAACTGAGACGTACCGTTCATATCCATAACAGCCCAAGTCACTTCAATACTGTCGCCAGGCAAGTTCTGCACGTTGACTACATAAACAGAGTCGATCGTAGCATAATCCAAACTACAATTTTCTAGAGGTGCAGAGGCGAGCGTGTCTGTGATCGTAGAATCTGAATAAGTCGTATCATTGTAACTATAATTGGGAGAGGATATAAGATACGGTAAAATGATCGTATCCTGAGAATCATATACCATAACATCATACACACCAGAACACATGGAAGAATCCACAGCTGCATTTGTCCCGGAAGAATGTTCAAAATAATAAGGTGGAGCACCACCACTGGCAGAAACAACTACGGAACCATCGCAGCTACCACTTGAAGATTCATCACTGAGATACAATGTCGCTGACAGCCCATTATTGGTGGCAGGGTTAATCGTGAAAGCATACTCTACCGTGTCCATGCCCTGATTTTGGTAATATTGTAGCAAATAATCTCCAGGGCATACGTTTATTAATGAGTCGGTTGGATTTGAAGCAATCATGCTGATGAGAGCATTGGTACTATCGGTCTCCCACCAGTTGTATCCGTATTGTGTGTTGATAGATCCTGTATCCAAATAGGCTGCCCCGTCACAACTGCCACTCGTTGATTCGTGAACAAGTGTGACATTTTGAGCAAAAGCACAGCTAATTAAAGCAAAGCAGCTAAATAATGTAATTAGTTTTTTCATATTCAATTTTTTAGAAGCGTGAAAATAGTGAAAACTTCGAATATTCGTTACTTACTTCGAAAAAAACACATCAACCGCGGCGTATCCCTCTGCTCAAACATGTTCAAGCGTAATTGACTTCTGCAACCTTTTATTGTTTCGTAAACTTTAAATTGGAAATAGTTCCTTGTCCATCTATAACATGAACAATATAATGACCTGCACTCAATTCAGAACAATCAATTTTGATTTCTCCGTCCGTAAAGTGAACTTCAGGTTGATGCTTTCTACCTAGTAAGTCCGTAATATAAACCGAGCTTTCCGATAACGAACCACGTTTAGCTTGAATCGATAAAACATCACTAGCCGGATTGGGGTAGGCCATTAAAAGTCGTGGAGATGGATCAAAATCTCCATGCGTGATATTTGCTATATCAAACGCAATATCTGCTTCGAAAATCCCTCGACCGTGTGTACCTGCGAAAATACGATCTGAAACATACTGAATTTCGATATCATTGACAGCTGTATTTGGAAGGCATCCCATCTTGCGCCACTCCGTCGTGGAATTATCGCGATAATAGACCGCTCCATAACTGCCTACAAAAACACCATCATTTTGATTATCAAAAAGTTCGAGTGACATCATTGGTAAATTGGGTAAGTTTCCACTAATATTGATCCAATTTTGCCCGGCATCGGTTGATTTAAAAACCTTAATACCATTGTTATATCCTGAATACGAGATATAAACGGTGTTTTTATCCTCGAAATCTACTTCCAGGTCTGAAATGTATTGATTCTGAGGTGTTGCATACGAATTCCAATTGGATGAACCTGCTACTTTAACAAATAACTGGTTGCCGCGGATGGCATAAATCTGTTGGGAATTCGAAGGCGCTACAGCCAATTGTTCGAGGTTCCCTGAACCATTTCCCATCCCTAGATTCGTCCAGTTGTCTCCCCTGTCCGATGAATAATAGACCTCTTCGTAGCCGATAAAGATTCCATCCGGATCATTGGGATCAATTTTAAAAGGTGTTTCCCATGCTCCCGTGCCGTCCAATCCAGCAGGGGCGATAGCTATATTCGTTCCATTCTCCCAACGTCGAATACCTCCAAATTGATAACTCCAGTAGCGTATATTCGGATCAGCCGGGTGGATTTCCTGTCCCATTCCGTCACCTGTTTGAGCATATCGGTTCCAACTACCATTGCTTTCTCGAAAAACATTTCCATTGTCTTGTGAACCTGCTCCTAAGACCATAGGATCCGTTTGTGAAACAGCAATATCATAATATTGCGTGATGATTAAATCGGACGACAAATTATCAAATTGCTGTAGATTGTTGTCATAACGGAATATTCCACCATCATTGCAAAAATAAACGTAGTCGTCTTCGAGCGGATTTACAAATATATTGCGTTGATCCACATGAATCCATGGTTTTCCTCCCAAACCGTACCAATGCGTCAGAGTGGTGAATGAATCACCGAAATCATTTGAACTGTAAGCTTCAAAGTTACCGCCATTCAGTACATTGTCACTTCCCGGTTCGAACTCAATTACCATATCAGACTCTGGCATCGATCGCGTGTCGAACGTTTGACCATCATCGGTTGAGCGATGCAGCGTACTCCCCATAGTAGCCACTACTCGACTTGAATTAGCAGAAGCAAGTGGTACAGCAATTCGCACATGATCTCCACCGAAATCGGTCACTAAATTGAAGTTGTCTCCGCCGTCGGTACTTCTGTAAAATTCACCATTGGCTCCTCCTGCAAAAACAAGTCCCTGACTTGACTGACTATACGTAACGTGCCGCATATCATTCTGCAAAACCTGCGTTGAAGTCGCGAAAAAATCGTCGGTCGTATAAATTCCTGAATTGGTAGCAATCGCGATGTTGTTCCCATCAAATGGATCTTGATCCATGTAGTAAATACGTTCATCATCAGACAATGACCACGTCAAGTTCGTCGGCTGAAACGTTGTACCTCCGTCGCTTGAAACATAAACCCCTATTCCTGGAGGCCCGTACCAGAGAATATCACTCAAAGCAATCACTATGTGATCGGGATCATTCGGATCAATAGCAATTCCCGAAACAGCTGAAAGCGGTAATTCATCATTCAACAGCGTGTAGTTATCGCCACCATTCGTTGTTTTCCAAAGACCTCCGAAAGCCGCGCCAACGTAGTAGGTATCGGGATCAGTTGGATGAAAGGCCATACTGCTCGTTCGACCGAGATCAATTTGCCACCCCATATTAGCGTTGTAATTTGAATTGGTCCAGTTCACTAAAAATTCATCACCATCACACCCTCCGCTTTTCAATCCTGATTTTGTTTGTGTTTGCTTGAACTTGGTAAAGTCTCCAAGGGTTCCATCCTCGTTGAGGTGGTTTTTCCAAAACGCTTTCCATCGTTGATATTTAACATAGTCTCCATCGCGATTATCCCCTTCACAAAGCTCTGCTTTTGTGGCATTCGGATATTTCGTTCTAAAGTGGTTATCAGCCGCAACTGTTATTTCATCAAACGTTTCTCCTGAAGAAAACAGTTTCGAAAGTACAATCTCTGTATCATTCGAATTTGGGGGCTGTTCTTGAGCTAAACTGCCGCCCAAGCTGCCTAAAACAAAAAGTGATAATAAGGCAGTAGTGTAATTGAACATTTGCTTTTTCATAATGTGAAATTACAAACTAATACAATAAGCTCCAAAGAAAATAGAAAAAACAAGTTGGTCAGAGATCAGGTAAAAATCAGCAATAGCAGGAAGGGCTGGAATTGTTAAAAACTTGAGGGGATTGTTCATAACAATACAATCGTATTTATTCTTGAACAGTGTATTTTTGTCAAAATTATTTAATTATAAATTATGATGAAAAAGAATTACCTACCTACAAAACTTGGTTATGTAGCGCTATTAACATTGCTTTTGGCAGGAAATTATTCCTTCGGTCAAAACTACCTTGACGCTTGTTTAAAAACAGTTGATTTTGAAGATCAGAGCAGTTGTTCTGATAATTGTGGAGATGCCTGTAATATCTCAGGTATATTTACTAATGTCACAACAAATCCAAATGAAACATCGGACTGGACCGTTAATGATGGTGCAACTTCATCAGGTTCTACGGGGCCTTCAGTTGACAATACGTTGGGTACAGCGGTCGGGAAATACATTTATATAGAATCCTCTAACCCTTGTAATCCAGATATATCAGCTCACCTCGTTTCAGAAGGAATCGATCTTAGTTCTACAGGGTTAACATCCTATGACCTCAGCTTTGCTTATCATATGTATGGATCTTCTATGGGGGATCTATTCGTTGATGTTTCAAACGACTTTAAAAATACTTGGGTAGAATTAGATTCCATCAACGATAATGTAGACTTATGGCAACAGCGCACTGTAAACCTCGATGCATATATTGGCGATACAATTTTTATTCGCTTCAGAGGAGAAACAGGAAACGACTTTTACAGTGATATGGCAATAGACGATATTTCTATTGGCACGATGTTTCCAGATGATGCTGGTATCTCGGCATTAATCGCTCCAACGAATCCAATCACACCCGGTAACAACAATGTTGATGTAGAAATTTCAAACTATGGAACAAGTGCATTAACAACTGCTGATATTGAATGGAGTATTGATGGTACTCCTCAACCCGTAAACAACTGGACGGGTAATCTTGCTGCAGGAGCAGCTACTAACACGGGGATAGGTTCCTATAATTTCAATGCTGGAGTGACAAACCTTAAAGTCTGGTCCACTAACCCCAATGGAATCGCAGAATTTTGTAATTCAAATGACACGCTTGAAGTTACTTTATGTTCAGCTTTGAATGGCACGTATACGTTAGGTTCAGGTGGCGACTTTCCTACTTTTAATAATCTTGCATCCGTATTGAATACATGTGGTGTATCAGGACCAGTTGTTGTTAATGTTTTGCCTGGTACTTATAACGAACGGTTAATGCTCAATGAAATAGCTGGAGTTTCTGCTGTAAATACAGTGACCATTGATGGTGCTGATACGAGTGCAGTTACACTATCCAATGGAGCATTCAGCAATATTTTAATAGACGGGTCCGACTGGGTCACGATCCAAAACATGACTTTGGAGAACACAGGAACAAGTGATTCATATGGTGTCCAATTAATGAATAATGCTGAAAACAATACGATCAAGAAATGTAAAATCAATTTATCTACAGCAACGAACTTGCAAGATGTAATTGGTGTTTCAGCCTCAAACAGTGAAACTACATCTTTTGGAGAAGGGCCAAATGCCTTCTTTACTTTGATTGACAGTGTACATATTTTTGGTGGTGAAAAAGGAATCCATTTCGAAGGAGAAAACCTCGCATTTAATACAAATAATACATTCTCAAATAATCTACTCGAAAATCAGGAAGATTATGGTTTCTATTGTGATAACCAGGATTCTTTAATGATTCTGAATAACACGATTACAGGTTTGGTCAACAATAATGCTGACGGCATTTACCTTTTTGACCAAATGATGTTTATGATTGAAGGAAACCATGTTGTTTCAGCACCAGATTATGGTCTTTATATTGCCGACGGTAACTTTGATGAAGTTCCATCTTCACGAGGTCGTATTATTAATAATATGATATCCTCTATAAATGATTACGCTTGTTATCTTGATGACATTGAAGAAACAGACGTTTGGCACAACACCTTTTACAATGAAGGAGCCAGAGCTGCATTCAGAGTGAATGACATGGTTGGATTAGCCATTCAAAACAACGTGTTCATTTCTAAATCAGATTATGCTTTTGAATCGTTAGATCAAACAACATCAACAGTAAATACAATAGATCATAACTTGTATTGGACGCCTTCATCAAATGCATTATTTGTTCGCGATGGTGGCACAGATTATGCTGACCTCAATGCATGGCAGACTGCAGTGACAACACACAATGTCAACTCTATCGAAACGGACCCCGTATTCTTAAATCCGACGGACGATCTTCACATGCTCTCTCCCCTGGCCAACAACTCAGGCGACAACTCATTGGGGATCAACGTCGACATAGACGGTCAAACACGACCATTAGAAGGTGTTGTTGACATGGGAGCTGATGAATACATCGCCCAGGATAATGACCTTTCACTTGTTGAATTATTTGCAGATGTACCTTGCGGAAACAATGCAACAGATGTAAGTGCCGTTATTCGTTCGCTTGGAGTGAATACAGTGAATACCGCAACTATTACCGTAGACGTAACAGGAACAGTAACACAACAAATAACTTTTAATTACACAGGACCGCTGGATTTCAACGAATACGATACAGTAGTGGTTGGATCAATCAATACATACAATGGTGGAGTAATCAACTTGTCTGGCTATGTGGGCCTTACAGGAGACACGATTCAAAGTAACGACTCATTAATAAACACATATAGCCAGGATTTCATTCCTTATGAGCCAGAAGGAATTGATGCTGAAGTTTGTGATGTTGATACGGCAGTGCTATACGGTCTTGGAAATTATCCAGTCAGCTATCAATGGTATGATGCTCCAACGGGTGGTAATCTTGTAGCCGCAGCAGACAGCTTTGTTGTGCCTTCGATTATTAATCAAGACACTTATTATATTGAATACGGAGCATTAACGAGCAGTTTAACAACGACTTACGCTGGTGGTAACGGGTGTGATGGAAACATGTTTGATCTATCAACAACAACGAGTACAAGTCTATCTGCCTTTGACATCAACATTGGAAATACGGGCTCTGCAGATGTAGAGGTTTATTATATGACGAACGGAAGTTACGTTGGAAATGAAAACAATGCGGCTGCATGGACCTTAGAAGGGACTTATACCGTGACTGCGCAAGGAGCAGGTAACCCAACAAATGTAACACTCAACTCAGCTATACCAGTAACTGCTGGTCAAGTTACAGCAATTTACATTCACCTTCCTAATGGAAATATGGATTACACGAATGGAGCCAACACATACACAAACGGAATCCTAACAGTCAACACTGGAATAGGATTATGCGGAGCATTTGGCACTGTAAATAATCCGCGTTCATTTAACGGAACGATTTACACAGAAAGTGTGTCTTGTTCAAATATCAGAACGCCGGTTACTGCAACAAGTTTAACAACTCCTGCAGAGCCCAACCTAGGGAATGACACGACAATATGTGAAGGAAATTCTATTCAATTGGATGGAACTACAAACACAACAGACTATAATTGGAATACGGGTGAAACCACAGCTACAATCACGTTGAACAATGTGACAATAGCAGATACAGCGATTGTTATTGCCTCCAATGGAAGTTGTTCTGTTAGCGACTCTATTGTCGTAGACATCAACCCTCTACCTGTTGTATCACTGGGTAACGACACTACAATATGTGAATACGATGTATTGGTTTTAGATGCAGGAAGCGGTTTTGCTGATTACAACTGGGATTCTGGAACCACAACTCAAACAGATACGGTTCAAACTAATGGTACACAAACCGTTACGGTTACGGATGCAAACGGATGTTCTAACAGTAGCAGTGTAACTATCACATTTGACGAATGTCTTTCGGTTGATGAGTTTACATTAGCGAATGGCGTTTCTGTTTATCCTAACCCTAACGCTGGTACGTTTAACATGTACATAGAGGATCAGCAAGGTCCAGTGAAAACTGAGATCTACTCTACTTTTGGACGACTGATCTACAGCAACACGTTTGACGATAATTCAAGTGAACATGCGATCGACCTCACGAAGGTAAGTACAGGAACGTATTTCATTAAGATTTACGCAAATGGTGAACAATACACTGAAAAACTAGTGATCAATAAATAATAAAGACTTTAATTTGACTTGAAAGGAGTGTCTTCGGATACTCCTTTTTTTTGTCTTTTCGCGAGTCGAGATCTATGATTTGCTAGTCGTTATTTTCACTTACTGCTGCTTGAAATGAATAGGTATAAGGAGCCTTGGAATATTGATATAAACCTAAATAGGATTTAGAATATTGAGACATATCTAAAGACAGAATAGTAAACTTGCCATGTTCGTGATTTCCCTTTGGTCGGTTACTCAAAAGAGCGAGTAATGCACATGAAGACGACCGATGAGTACCGTTAGTGCTCGTTGGGTGGAGGTAGTAGCAACCGTGACTGGCAGCAAGCAAAAAAGATCTGGCCTTTGGCCTTAATGGTTGAACTAATTTGCACTCTGGGAAATTGAATACCAGAAAGTTCCTGCGTCAACGCTTGCCGTTAGCTTCGCTGCTGCCTACGGCGGTCAAAAGCTACGCTCGTAC
>CAYFTH010000032.1:0-29048 GCA_964346075.1 uncultured Fluviicola sp.
TACTTAGCCACTAAATTCGTAGTAGAACCTTTTTTTAAGTTCATTTTCGCTTATATGCAGTAATGTCCTGATTTGTACGTTTTGAATAACTGTAAACTGTGTTAAAGACAGATATAGGCAAGGCCGTCAGCATTTTGTGATAGCAACAAGAAGACGAAAAAATACACTTTAAATTTCTCTATGCTCATCGCCGGCAATTCAATGCAGCTCGTTATTTTGTACTCCTTTAATACAGAAAATTGTTATAGGGATAACGTTCCTGAAAAATCGTTTTGATCTCGTCATAGAGAATAGATTTAAATTCGTCAAAATTGATTTTATTTTCTGCAGAGATAAAAACACATTTACTGTCGTTTAGACGCGCCATCCATTGTTGTTTTAACTCTTCCAGCGAGTAGTTTTCAGGACTTTTTTCTTCTAGCGTATCCGCTTCTTGTGGTTCGTATTTGTACGCATCAATTTTATTGAACACCACGATTGTGGGTTTTTCATCTTTATCTATTTCGCCGAGCGTTTCATTTACCACGCGGTAATGATCCTCAAAGTTCGGGTGTGAAATATCCACCACATGAATAATAACGTCGGATTCACGCACTTCATCGAGTGTCGATTTAAAGGACTCAACCAATTGGTGAGGAAGCTTCCGAATAAATCCTACTGTATCTGAAAGCAGGAAGGGTAAGTTTTCGATTACAACCTTTCGTACTGTGGTATCTAAGGTAGCAAACAACTTGTTTTCAGCAAAAACATCAGACTTACTGATAGCATTCATAATTGTGCTCTTACCGACATTGGTATAACCGACGAGTGCAGCCCGCACTAATTGACCCCGATTACCGCGTTGTACCGCCTTCTGTTTATCGATTTTTTTTAATTTTTTCTTGAGTAGCGTAATTTTTTCCTTAATGATTCGTCGGTCCGTTTCAATTTGTGTCTCTCCCGGTCCGCGCATCCCAATACCTCCTTTCTGACGTTCGAGGTGGGTCCACATGCGCGTAAGACGTGGTAAAAGGTACTCGTATTGCGCAAGTTCAACCTGTGTTTTTGCATGCGCAGTTTGCGCCCGAGAGGCAAAGATGTCAAGAATAAGATTGCTGCGATCCAGAATTTTAACATTCAAAAAGCGTTCAATATTTCGCAGCTGTGAGGGGCTGAGATCGTCATCAAAAATAACCATGTCGATTTTGTGCTCAATGACATAATCTTTCACCTCTTTTAGCTTGCCACTCCCCAAAAATGTTTTCGGGTGAGGGACCTGTAACTTTTGTAAAAACTTTTTTTTGGATACAGCTCCTGCCGTTTTTGCCAGAAAGGCGAGTTCGTCAATGTGTTCTTTCCCTTCTTCTTTTGTTTGATCCTGACTTACAACACCAACTAAAACAGCTTTCTCGCCCTCAATTCCTTTTTTTATCTTACCTATCTCCATTAATTTTCCTGCAAACTTTTGACGTGCTTTACTAATGCATTTATCTCCTCAATATGCGTAATAACTTCCTCGTATGCCGACATACCGTTTTCTGTCCCGTAAAGGATTGTTTTTCTAATTTCCGAAGGACTTAATCTGCTCTTCTTCAAATTAGCCGCGTCGCTCAAACCACGATCACCACCTTTGCCATGACAACTGATGCAGTGTTTTTTGTACACCAGCGCACCATCGACCTTTCCCGTGCTCTCATTGATAACTGTGGTCGGAGCACACCGTGAAAAAATAAGAAAAACAGCTGCTAAAAGTAACCAGCTCCTATTTTGTCGTAAATAAAAGGCCATGGAATTGCAATAAATATGAGTATAAAGCCCAAACCGTAATAACGCAAAATGAGTTTGTGGCGCCGACTCGGATCAGGACTCTTCTCAGCTCTTTTTCTCCCCAACGTTATAAATAAAATGGAAAGCAACATCATTAAAATGTGTTCTACGGCAAAAAACCTTAAGTTCGCTTCACCCATCATCCCTTCAACAAACTGCACCTTGGGACTAATAAAATACAAGATCAAACCAAGCACCAGTTGAATATGCAGTGAAATCATAGCAAATAGGTTAATGAGCCGATCTTTTTTGACGTAACTTTCCGATTTCAAATTCATCAAAGCATTTACAATGGCAATGATCATCAATGCCAAAACGATATAACGTAATCCGGAGTGTGCTGCTACTAATGCATTCATTCTATCAATTTTAATTCAAATGTACTGAAAAACTAACTATTTGTAGCCCTCTTTTGTTCAATTTCATTAATTTCGATTCGCTAAATACGAAGAAGGCATGATACAATCCTTAAAGTACTTTTTTATTTTCATCTTTTTTGTCCCACAGCTCGTTTGGGGACAAATTCCTGTCCCCGAAAATGGTGTCAAAGATTCAGATCCTGTGGCTTATGTCTTAAAAAATGCAACGGTGGTTGTAAGTAGTGAACAAACGCTATCCAAGGCATCAGTGGTTGTTCAGGACGGAAGAATCCAAAACGTTGGAAAACTGGTCAGAAAACCCAAGGGTTCCGTAGAAATTGATATGGAAGGTAAAACAATCGTTCCCTCGTTTATAGAATTGTATTCGGATATTGGTGTTTCGAAGCCCGACAAGAAAAAATGGAATCCGCGACCGCAGTTAAAAAGTAAAAAGAAAGGTGCTTTCTATTGGAATGAATCGATTAAGCCTGAAGTAATAGCGGCTGATCATTTTGAACAGAAGAAGTCTGCGGAACAATTGCAGAAAATGGGGTACAGTGTAGCGCTTACGCACATTAAGGATGGAGTTATGCGAGGAACAGGTGCGATTGTGGCCCTTGGAGATGTTCCGGAAGAAGAAGCGGTGATACGTGCAGAAGCTGCTGGTTATTTCTCATTGAAGAAAGGCGTTTCGCGTCAAACGTATCCATCTTCTCAGATGGGGGCTATTGCGTTGTTTCGACAAGCGATGTATGATGCCCGATATTACGAAAAAAATAAAGCGTGTCTGCCCAAAAACCGCTCGTTGGAAGCACTGAATAAGCAACTGGATTTACCGCTGTTTTTTGATGTTGATGATAAACTCGAAGTACTGCGCGTTCAAAAATTAGCTCAAGAATTTGATCTTTCCATTCACATTGTCGGTGGTGGTAATGAATACGAAAGAATAGGCGAAATGCAGGATTTGAACAAACCTTTAATTGTGCCGATCAATTTCCCAGCGGCCTATGATGTTTCGGATCCCTACGTTTCGCGTCAAATCCCTTTGAGTGACCTCAAACATTGGGAGTTGGCTCCCGGCAATCCTTTTTTCCTGGAAAAGAAATCCATTCCTTTCGCGATATCTACAAAAGGTCACAAAAAACCAGCGGATTTCTGGAAACATTTGCACGCTGCCCGTGAAGCGGGATTATCCAGAAAGCAAGCCATCTATTCGCTGACACAAATGCCAGCCGAAATACTCGATGTTTCGCGTGATCTTGGGAGTATTGAAGAAGGGAAGTTAGCTTCTTTCTCTATCTATGATAAAGACCCTTTTGAATATAAAGATGTTCAGTTACTCGAATCCTGGTCGGTAGGTAATCGTCATATCTTGCATAAACTTCCCGAAGTGGATATTCGGGGGAAATACAGGTTTAGTTTGGATAGTACTTCCTACGTGGTTCAAATAAAAGGAGACGCCGATAAATTGAGCGCTGAGACGAAGACCTATAAAACGGTTGTTGACTCGTCGGCAACTCCACCAGAGAAAACAATTGATACTACGAAGGTGAAAGTTCATGTTGAACGCGAAAGCAACGATGCTGCCTTTCATTTTGAGGTCGACGATGATTTTTATGAAGGGGTGGTGACCTTGCATGGTCATTTTAACGAGCGTTTGGATCTGTTTTTGGGTCAGGGTCAAATGCCCAACGGTAAATGGGGAAGCTGGACGGGGGTCCAGATGGAACGATTTGAAGATGAAACTGAACAAAAGCCCTTAAAAATAGACACGATCGATATAAAAAAGCTCCGTTATCCAAATATGGCTTACGGTTGGGATTCATTGCCCGATAATCAGTCTTATGTCCTGCGGAATGCGACGCTTTGGACCAACGAAGCGGAAGGTGTTGTCGAAGGAGGAACTGTTATCATGAAAAACGGAAAGATTGACTTTGTGGGCACTGGGAATTTTTCTGTCCCGGCAGACGCGATAGAAATTGATTGTAAAGGCTTGCACATCACCTCAGGAATCATTGACGAACATTCACACATTGCTATTTCCAAAGGCGTCAATGAAAGTGGACAAGCCAATTCTGCTGAAGTAAGCATCGGGGACGTGGTGCGATCGGATGACATTAATATTTATCGCCAGTTGAGTGGAGGAGTGACGGCCTCTCAACTACTCCACGGCTCTGCAAACCCTATTGGTGGGCAGTCGGCCTTGATAAAATTAAAATGGGGCTATTCGCCAAAAGAAATGCTGATTAATGATGCTCCAAAATTCATCAAATTTGCACTGGGTGAAAATGTAAAACAATCGAATTGGGGGCCTTATCGCACGGTTCGCTTCCCACAGACAAGAATGGGTGTGGAACAGGTGTTTTATGATGCATTCAAGCGTGCCAAAAAATACGAGAAAAAGTGGGACGAATTTAATGCGTTGTCTCCAAAAAGAAGAGAAATGAAAGGCCTTCAACGTCCCGCTAAAGATTTAGAAATGGAAGCTGTGCTGGAAGTGGTCAATAGTGAACGTTTTATCAGCTGTCACAGTTACGTGCAAAGTGAAATCAATATGCTTATGCACGTAGCGGACTCGATGGGCTTTACGGTGAATACGTTTACCCATATTTTAGAAGGATATAAAGTGGCCGATAAAATGGTGGAGCACGGCGCAGGAGGAAGTACATTTTCCGATTGGTGGGCGTATAAATATGAAGTAAAGGACGCTATTCCGTACAACGCATCTCTAATGAATGATCAAGGTGTGACGGTGGCCATTAATTCTGACGATGCTGAAATGGGCCGACGATTGAATCAGGAAGCGGCGAAAGCAATAAAATATGGCGGTATGACCGAAGAAGAGGCCTGGAAAATGATCACATTGAACCCGGCAAAACTACTGCATTTGGATGACCGTATGGGTAGTTTAAAGGTGGGGAAAGATGCCGATGTTGTAGTGTGGTCGGATCATCCACTCAGCATAAAAGCGCGTACATTACATGTATTTGTAGATGGTGAGGAGCTTTACCGAGCTAAAAATAATTCGGAGCATCAACGCCAAATCGCACGGGAAAAAGCACGCATCATCAGTAAAATGCTGGCCTCAAATAAAAAAGGCGATAAGAAAAAGACGTTTGAAAAGAAAGAACAAAAACACTGGCACTGCGACTCTATTGGAGAAGAAGCGCAATAACTTTGAAGGACATGAAGAATAGATTAGTAATCGTTTTCGCGACGTTTTTATTAGTAAACATGAGTGGTTGGAGTCAGCAGCGCATCCTATATTCTCGCGCCACGGTACATGTAGGTAATGGCGACAACTATGCTCAAGGATTGGTAGGTATAGAGGGGGATGAAATCATTCTGGTGGAAAATGCGTTAGCTCATACCATTGATCCTGAAAAATGGGATACCATCATTGATTGTAAAGGCAATCACTTATATCCGTCTTTTATTGCTCCAAATTCAACGTTAGGTCTTACTGAAATTGATGCTGTTCGGGCTACGCGTGACTTTGATGAGGTCGGTAAGTGGAATCCACATGTTCGCTCGCTGATCGCCTTTAATGCCACTTCAGATGTAAGCGCTACAGTAAAAACGAACGGTGTGCTTTATGCGCAGGCTACTCCAAAAGGAGGGGTGATCTCAGGTTCCTCATCAATTATGAAGCTGGAGGGATGGAATTGGGAGGATGCGGCGCTGAAAGTAGATGATGGCATCCACCTCAACTGGCCTTCTACATTAAAAGGTGGTGGTTGGTGGGCCGAACCAAAACCCAAGGAAAAGAATGAAAAATACGGTGAAAAAGTGAATGGAATTGAGGAGTTCTTTACGGCAGCTCGAGCATACAGTGAAGGGGCTGAGGCGTATGACGCGCGATTTCAGGCGATGAAAGCGCTTTTTCAGGGGGGAAAGCGATTGTACATTCATGCCAATGAGTTGAAAGCACTTACTGACGTTCTTGAATTCACTAAATCTTTTGAAATTAAATTCCCTGTCATTATTGGGGGATATGATGCGTATAAAATAGCCGATTTGTTAAAAGATGCCGAAGTGCCTGTGATATTGAAAGGTGGGCACACCCTACCTGAAAATTCCGATGATCCTATTGATCTGCCTTATCGACTGCCCGCACTACTCCAGGAAAAAGGGGTTCAGTTTTGTATTCAGAATTCGGGTCGAATGGAAACCATGAATACGCGAAATCTTCCTTTTTTGGCGGGATCAGCAATGGCATATGGCCTTCAAGAGGAAGAGGCTATTTCCGCAGTATCACTTAATACGGCTAAAATTTTAGGCGTGGATCACCTTGTAGGAAGCATTGAGGAAGGAAAAAAAGCCAGCTTTTTTGTTAGTGAAGGAGATGCGCTGGATATGCGTACCAATAATGTGATTGACGCCCGGATTCAGGGTAAACGGATTGATCTGACAAATCATCAAGAGAAATTATACTTGAAATACAAGAAAAAATACGAGTCCCAAAGCGAAAGTAAGGCTTCCAAATAACGAAGATGACGGTTGAACCCTGATAAACAGTTCATGATGCGACGTTTCGCAAAAAATGACCACTGCGGGATTGGGGCTCAATGATTGAAAACTTGAAGAAAAGTTACAAAGTTGGTGGTAATTATTGGTGTCCGTAAAACATTCTTTCTGCGTATGCTGTTTATTCCTTAAATTGAAAACCATGTATCAGCTTAAAAAGAAACAGTTCGTAAAAACAGATCTTGAAACGTGTTGGAACTTTTTTGCCTCCCCTAAAAATTTGAAGGAAATAACACCGGATTATATGGGGTTTAATGTGAAAACCGAGATTCCAGACGAAATGTATGAAGGGCTGATGATTGAATATACAGTGACGCCACTACTCAATATTCCAATGAGTTGGATCACTGAAATCAAATATGTTCATGATAAAAAGTTTTTTGTTGATGAGCAGCGAAAAGGTCCTTACCGCATGTGGCACCATGAACATCATTTTGAGGAGGTACAGGGAGGCGTCATGATGACTGATATTGTATCTTACAGCGTTCCACTCGGTTTTCTGGGTAAACTAGCTCATCCGCTCATTGTTAAAAGCAAATTGGACGAAATTTTTGATTATCGTGTTAAAAAAGTGGATGAGCTCTTCAATCATTAAAATACCTATTTATTTATAGCACTCTACAAGGTGTAATAAACTAGCTTCAATTTGATCTGCTAAAATCATTCTTTGATCTGGAGCATGTGTTCCATCAGGTATAGCGACGACTTGCATCTTTGCAGCTTTAGCGGATATAACTCCATTGAGTGAATCTTCAATGACCATGCAGCGTGAGGGATCAACGTCCAATTCTTTGGCGGTTTTAATATAAATCTCAGGGTGCGGCTTACCGTGTTTTAAATCTTCTGCTGAGTTGATGACCTCAAAATGGTCGCGTATTCCGAGTCGTTCTAAAACTGTATCAATTAATTCGTGATAGGAAGAACTCGCCAGTCCCAGCTTCATTCCTTTTTCCTTAAAAAAAGCAATAGACGCCTCGACTCCGGATAACGAAACCCCTGATGTGCGAACCTTGCGGACCATGTCATTCATGATAGCGCGCAGTACTTCCTCCTTCGACATATTGGTCCAGGGATAGCGCGCATACCAATAATCAATGACCTCATCAATGCGCAAACCGACTGTCTTTTCTCCTCCCACTTTTACAAAGTCGATGCCTACTTGTTTGAATACGTTGATTTCTGTCGCCTTCCAAAATGGTTCCGAATCGATGAGAACGCCGTCCATATCGTAAATTACCGCATCAATTTCTTCCAGTTTAATCATCGTTTTAGTTTGTAGAGATAATTTCCTCCAGTAATGATGGATTCATCTTCATCTGTCAAATAGAAAAATGCTTTATCCATAGTCAATCCTTCTTTTTGGGTATAACTATCAAATAAATATGTTTTCGTTAATTTGAAGTCTTGATGGCTCCATTTGTACCAGTATATTTTTCCATATGTTAAGATAAATAAATCCTCCGAACACAAATGGGCATCAGTAATGCTTTCTTCCATCCAGTGCGTGGGTTTTAATTGGATGTTGTATAAATGACAGGCTGCCTGGCCAGTTGTTGGTTGAAGGGCGAGTGCATAAACTTTTGATATGCCATCAAAAGGTTCGGTGCGGTTTTTAGTAAAAATAAAAAGGCTGTCATTGTTGTAAACCATTGCCTCGGCATCGAAATAACGTTCACTTTTTTGGGGAGGAAATAATTCTTGATCATCATAATGGAATTTGATAGTAATTGCGCTTGCTGTGTTTTTATTCAAAACGCTATCCACGTGCACTTTATAAACTCTGAGATTTTTTCTGTTGTTTTGATTATTTCCGATATCCCCAATGAATAAGTGTTCTTTTCCGTCGTAGACGAGTGCTTCCCAGTCGCGATTAATGGCATTGGAAATGTAGCATTGATGGCTGATTTCACCTGCTTTATCAAAAACATAAATGACTGGTTTGTTTCCTGAATCATTGATGGTTAGTAAGAAATCGCCTTTTAGAACGAGCGCCGAAGACTCCTTCAATGAACCGGACAACGCAGCTATTTTTTGTTGTCCATTGATTGGAAAAGTAAGCAACAAGAAAAAGATGCTGAACAATCGCCACATAATCTTGGTTTGCTCAAAAATACGAGCATTTGTTTAGAAAACCCTATTTTTAGAACTGAATTAGGATGCCATGCTTCAACCGGGAGAAAAAAATTGGATTGAGAAGTACTTGTTTTTGCTGGAACGAGGTGAAATTGAAATAGATGTGGCTATTCCTGAAGGGCTGTCCAAGTGTGATTATATTCATACCACGTTGTTCGAAACAGGAATAGTTTTTGGAATTCCAAGTCATACATTATTCGTTCCCGTAGCGTTTCAACATCAATGGACAGTCGATGAGCGGTTGCAGGTATTGCTGTTTGAGAGTTTATTGCTGGTGTATGTAGTAGAACGTGAAACGTTGCCCGATAAAAAGATGATCCCGTTGTTGCTTCAATTTTATGAACAGTACAAGGAGCGCAACTCTCTTAACGTTTTGAAGTTACTTTTTCACGAGACGCCCTCGATGCAATTGGAAAAGATGCTTTCGCGTCGGGTGCACATCAGAAGGACAATGAAGAATCAGCTGTGGGTAAACTACATGCAAAGTAGTCTGGTTTATATCGATGTAATGGCTTTTCGTGACTACTTAATCCATGACCGGATGCTCAAGGAAAGTTACGAGCATTATGTTTTAATGACCTTGCAAACAATAGGTGCAGCATCATTGGCTGATGGTGTTATCAATTCTTCTGAACAAACGCTGCTGAATGTTTTTGTATCCTCTGCTAATATTGATCGCGAAAAATTGCGAAGCTTTAAACAACAGTTAAAGGAGCATGAAATCGATGTAGGTACGATTGAATTGCCGGACGAGGAGGATAAACTATTCAAAAATTACCTGATCGACTTAGCGGTGCTTACGGTCCATTCAGATTTAACAGCACTCAGCAACGAGATTGTCTTTCTGGATGCCTTGTGTGATCGATTGGAACTGGACACGAAACAATTGCAACGTGCTATTATGCTTATTGAGCGCTTTGTTATCGCCAACAATCACGAGGTCACTTTTCTAAAAGAGCAGTCCTCTTACGAACAGTTGTACAGTAACTTTTCAAAAAGATGGATAAAAGTGCTGGGCAGAAATAAGGATCGGTTCATTAAGGAGCTGCGCGAAAGCGGAGAACTCTTGGCATTGGTTAACAAGTCGAGGAATACAGAGCTGTCAAAGGAAGAGAAGGAAAAAGTTAAAAGCCAATTTAAAGATTTAGCCAAATCGATGCCCGCCGTAGCACTATTTATGTTGCCAGGAGGGACGATAATCCTTCCAATCATTCTGCGAATTATCCCCGATTTAGTGCCTAGCGCTTTCCAGGGGAATAAAATCAGTAATAAAGATCAGTCTAAGAAGAAAAAAGAAGGAGATTAAGCCGGATCCTCGATGGGTTTAACGCTTTTTACAGATTTCGCCATATAGTCTGTAATTGGCTTGGGGTGACCATCTTTATTCGTTCTGAATATGTAATTGATTCCGTCTATGGTGTGCTGCGCGACAACGTGGAACGTAACGTGATCAACTCCTACATTATCGTTTCCTTCTTCCATATTGAGTATCGATTTGTAATAAACGAAATTATCCTCTTTTTCTAAAAACTCGACTTCATAGATAGAAGATTGATCTTTTAATTCTTCCAGATGTGCTTTTAAAGCGTCTTCTTCTCCCCAGTCTTCAATATGCATGTGGAAGTTTTGACCCACATACACATCCCACTGGTATCCATCTTCTTCATGCTCTACTTTCGGATCTGTCGCTGCTCCGATATTTGCTGTGGCATCGGGCAAGTAAATCAACGCATCTATCTCATACGGTTTTAAACTGAAAGCCTCGTAATGATAGAGATCTTCAGCTTCATCAGTATATTCAACCTTGCGCTCTTTAGGTTTGTCATCATTTTGTTCATTTCCGCATGCATTAAACAAAACACCTAAGGTGATCATAGATAAAAAGACAAAAATCGTTTTCATACGTGTATATTTTAGTGCTAAACTTCGAAAATAGTAAATAAATTAGTATCTATGTGGTTTACATACGTAAAAAATTCAATATGTTTAAAGTGGTTTGTGTTGAAATAACCCGATCATAATCGTTTATGAGTGCCTACAAAATTAAAGATTTAGCTATACTTTCTGGAGTTAAAGCCCACACCATTAGAATTTGGGAAAAACGCTATAATTTATTAACCCCCCAGCGCACCTCCACCAAAATACGTACCTACGATGAACGGCAGTTACGTCGTTTATTAAACATTGCTGTACTTTATAACTCGGGGTGGCGTATCTCTAAAATTGCTGCACTTTCCGAAAATGAATTGGTAGATGAAGTGCGTGAATCTACCCAATCTCATCAACACCAGAGTGTAGTGGTTACGCTGTTCGTCGAAGCGTTGTTAGAATTGGATCACGTCAAATTTGAAGATTTGTTGGACCGCAGAATTGAAAAGGAAGGGTTTGAACAGGTTTATCGCCATTATGTTATACCTTTCCTGGAACGTATAGGTATTCTTTGGATTAGTGATTCAATTCACCCCGCTCAAGAACATTTCATTTCTGTAATTATCCGTCAAAAACTTATTGCAGCTATTGATCGATTAGCAAATTCGCAACGTTCTTCTGTAGAATTTGTCTTGTTTACACCCTCTAATGAGCGCCACGAAATCAGTCTGCTGTTTTATCATTACTATTTAAAAAAACGTGGACACAATGTATTGTACCTGGGTACGGATGTGCCCGATGACTCACTGCAAAAGGTTTTGACGACTATGCAGCCTGATTGCCTCATAACGTCATTGGTTGTGAGTCGCGACATTCCTGAAACCAGAACCTACCTGAGTCAACTGGCTGCTAAGTACAACCTCAGGGTTTACTGTGGTGGGGCTTTCGTAGAACAGCTCAACCTGGATGATTTGGACGAGGTATTCCATATCAATGCGTATGTTGGTGTGTAAAAATATACACACATCGTGTATGTTTCTCCCCATTATTTGCGATGTCAACGAACCGTGCCGTGGTATGGATTAGAAAATAAAGTGTTGTTTTTCAGAGTTATAGGTGTACTTTAGAAACGAAGAGAAGAGGATGCGATTTCTGGCACAATTCTGTTGAACTTAGCAATAGAAAATGTTAAACAAAAACTAAATAATATGTCTACTGTTGAATTTAATGATACGCTAACGTCGATGGAATCCTATTTAATGGCCTTCGCAATGAATTACACGAAAAATGTGGAAGACGCAAAAGATCTCACACAAGAAACAATGTTGAAAGCAATTCGCTACCGCGACTATTACACGCCGAAAACAAACTTCAAGGCTTGGATCTTTACGATAATGCGGAATATATTTATTAATCAATACCGTCGTAAAGTGAAATCAAAAACAATTTTTGATAACTCTACCGATTTATTTTTATTAAACAGTTCTACTGAAAAAAGAGATACGCCTTACAATTATATCGCTGATGGGGAGATTAATAAACAATTAGAATCTTTAAGTGATGAGTATAAGGAACCTTTTAAGATGCATTATCTTGGTTTTAAGTACAAAGAAATTGCCGAAAAATTAAATATTCCGATTGGTACAGTGAAAAGTCGTATATTCATTGCAAGAAAGAAATTAATGGACTTACTACCAGAGTACAAACACAGAAATAATTAATGGAAAAGCAGATTGTCGTCATAGGAAGTGGGGTCGCTGGCCTCTCGAGTGCTAGCTTTCTTGCCAAAGAAGGTCACCGCGTGACGCTTGTCGAAAAAAATGAATCCATCGGTGGTCGGGCGCGAAAGTTCGAGGCCGATGGTTTTTCATTCGACATGGGTCCGAGTTGGTATTGGATGCCTGATGTTTTTGAACGGTTTTACCAGCAGTTCGGTCATACCGCGTCCGACTTTTATGAACTGGTGCGGCTGGATCCGAGCTACCGTATTTATTGGAAAGATGATACATTTAATGACATTCCCGCCAATCTCGATGCGTTTCGTGATTGGTTTGAGTCACTAGAGGCTGGTAGTAGTAAAAAACTCGACAAATTTTTGCAAGAAGCAGCTTATAAATATGATGTAGGTATCAATGATTTGGTGCATAAACCAAGTTTAAAAGTGACGGAATTTGCGGATTTCAGAATAGCGAAAGGGGCTTTCAAAATGCATCTTTTTTCTTCTTTCTCCAAGTATATTCGCAAGTATTTCTCCCACCCTAAAATTATAGAGTTACTTGAATTTCCGATCTTGTTTTTGGGTGCGATGCCCAAAGACACACCTGCACTGTATTCGTTAATGAATTATGCCGACATCAAATTGGGCACATGGTATCCGATGGGTGGAATGCACAAAATTATTGAGGCTTTTGAAAAAATTGCTATTGAACAAGGTGTCGAAATTCTTACGGGACATGAGGTAACTGGTTTTACCATGAAAAATGATAGTATATCGAGCGTAGAAATCAAAGGAAGAACTTCCATTGACGCGGATGTCGTTGTTTCCGGGGCTGACTATGAACATACAGATCAAACACTTGCCACTGGAAAATCGAATTACACTAAAAGTTATTGGGATTCCAGACTCATGGCGCCTTCTTCGTTATTGTTTTACCTCGGTGTCGATCGAAAAGTAGAAGATCTGCTGCATCACAATTTATTTTTCGATGAAGATTTCCAGCAACATGCCAAAGAAATATATAAAGAACCGCAATGGCCTAATAACCCACTTTTTTATGCTTGTTGTCCATCCAAAACTGACCCTTCAGTGGCTCCTGCGGGTAAAGAGAATTTATTTCTCCTGGTGCCTCTGGCGCCCGATTTAAATGATTCTGATGAACTCCGCGAAAAATATTATCACATAATCATGGATCGTCTGGAGTCTAAAACCGGGCAATCCATTCGAGAACATGTGACTTATAAACGCAGCTACTGTCTAAGAGATTTCAAGTCAGATTATAATGCTTTTAAAGGAAATGCTTACGGATTAGCGAATACACTGCGACAAACGGCCTTCTTAAAACCAAAAATTAAGAACAAAAACATTTCAAATTTGTATTATACTGGTCAATTGACAACGCCTGGACCAGGAGTTCCGCCAAGTATTATCTCTGGTGAAGTGGTCGCTAGAGAGGTGAATAAGACGATTGCTAAAAACACAATTCGCCATGAAAAAACTGTTTGATAACCTATGTTTCGAGACGAGTAAGCGAACTACCAAGCGCTACAGCACGAGTTTTTCGTTAGGTATTCGATTTTTGCATCAATCAATGCATCAACCGATATACAATATTTATGGGTTTGTGCGTTTTGCAGATGAAATTGTCGATACATTTCACGATCACGATAAAGAAACACTGCTGGCCGAATTTAAAGAAGACACTTACAAGGCGATTGAACGCGGTATCTCACTCAACCCTATTCTCAATGCATTTCAGGAAACTGTGAATCAGTACGCGATTCCGTTAGAACTCATCGAAACTTTTCTGCAAAGTATGGAAATGGACCTCGATAAATCAAAGTATAATCAGGATACTTACGAGGAGTATATCCTGGGCTCTGCTGAAGTTGTAGGTTTGATGTGTTTGAAGATATTTGTAGGTGGTGATGAAGAGGAGTATCAGCGACTCAAGCCAAGTGCCATGAAGTTGGGCGCTGCCTTCCAAAAAATCAATTTCCTGAGAGATCTCCAGGCAGATTACAAGGAATTGGGAAGAAGTTATTTTCCCGGTGTTAATTTAGAAGATTTTAGTAACGTGGTTAAAAAAGAGATTGAAAAAGAAATTGAAGTGGATTTTGCGGCGGGATACGAAGGTATTAAACAACTGCCTAAAAAAGCCCGCTTCGGTACCTACATGGCTTACATTTATTATTACAAGTTATTTACCAAAATTAAAGATACACCAGCGCACGTTATTTTAAATGAGCGTGTACGAATTCCAGATAATAGGAAATACCGTCTGTTCGTCTCTTCTTACGTTCGGCACAGTTTAAATCTCGTATGATGGGTACTCAGGAAGTTGTATTGGTGAATGAAAAAGATGAAGTTCTCGGCACTATGGAGAAAATACGTGCACATGAGGAGGGTGTTTTACACCGTGCTTTTTCAGTAATTATTTTTAACGCTCATGGGGAAATGTTGATTCATCAACGAGCAAAAAACAAATATCATTGTGGGGGATTGTGGACCAATGCATGCTGTTCGCACCCGCGTCTTAACGAGTCGCCTGTTGATGGTGCTCAAAGACGGCTCAAAGAAGAAATGGGTTTCACGGCGAAAATGGATGATTTAGGATCTTTTATATACAAGGTAAAATTTGAAAATGGTCTCATAGAACACGAGTATGATCACATGTTCTGTGGTCAATATGATGGTGAGATACAACCGCACCCTGATGAGGTAGAAGACTGGAAATATGTGCCGCTGGAAAAACTTTATCAAGATGTAGACCATCGACCAGAAGTTTATACCTTTTGGTTTAAAGATATTTTAGAAAATCGAAAAAAAGAATTAATCAGATATGATCAAGGTCGGAAGAAGAACAACATTTAATGCAGCTCACCGTTTGCACAATCCGTCGTGGAGTGATGAGAAAAATAAAACGGTGTTTGACAAGTGTAATTCACCGAACTACCACGGACATAATTACACCCTCGAAACCTGGGTAGAAGGTGAAGTTGACCCCGATACGGGGTATGTGATCGATTTAGGAGATCTCAAAAAAATAATTAAAGAGGAGGTGGAAGAACCTTTTGATCACAGGAATTTCAATCTTGATGTCCCAGAATTTGCTGATTTAAACCCTACGGCAGAAAATATCGCCCGCGTCATTTATGATAAATTAAAACCGCGATTAGAGGCATTCAAATTAGTAGTACGCCTTTACGAGACGGAGAACAACTTTGTAGAATATACAAAAGACTGATTCAATTGAAAACTTTTCATCACGACGACATACAACAGTTCAACAAACGCTATCGATCCAATCTGATCAACTGCCTGAGCGGTATTAAAAGTATGAACCTCCTCGGCACGCGAAACAAACAGGGACAAACGAATCTTGCAATTTTTAATTCAGTGGTTCACATTGGATCTCATCCGCCATTAGTCGGGTTTATTCAACGACCAACTTCTGTGGCCCGACACACCTATGAGAACATCGTAGATACGTCTTTTTACACCATTAATGCGGTAACTGAGGAAATATCCATGCAGGCGCATCAGGCTTCGGCGCGCTACAATCGAGACGAAAGTGAGTTTGATGAGACATCCATAGAAAGTGAGTTTATTGATGGTTTCCATGCTCCATACGTCAAAAACACACCCCTCAAGCTGGGACTCCAACTCGATGATATTATCGCTATTCCATCCAATGATACGAAATTGATCATTGGAAAGGTTCAGTATGTGCACGTCGACGAAGCTCTGATTGGCGAAGATGGTCACCTTCACCTCGATGAAGCTCCTATTTTGGGAGGAGTGGGCTTAGACACTTATGTTAAAACAGCAAAACACGGTCGTTACAGTTATGCAAAACCAGATAAACCCTTGAAAAAACTCTAAGATATGGTACTTTTTTGGCATCGAAGAGATTTACGAATAGCAGACAACGCCGGACTTTGCAAAGCGCTCAAAAATGAGAAAAATGTTCAGCCTATCTTTATATTTGATACGGAAATACTGGCTGAACTACCAAGTGATGATCAACGCGTGTTATTTATCCACCAGGAAATTGAAAAGATTAAAAAAGCCTACCAAAATGAGGGTGGAGATTTGTGGGTCTACCATGGAACTCCTGAGAAAATTTTTAAACAACTGATCAGGGAACACGACATCAGTAAGGTCTACACCAATCGCGATTACGAACCGTATGCTAAAGACCGCGATAAGGAAATTAACAAATTGCTTGGCAGTCAAGATGTGGAGTTTATAGGAGCTAAAGATCATGTGATTTTCGAGAAAAATGAAGTGCTCAAAGACGATGGTGATCCTTACCGCGTTTTTACGCCGTACATGAAAACGTGGAAACAACAGCTCAAGGAGAAACACTTGAAATCGCATCCGACCAAAAATTATATCAAAAACCTCCATCATGTGGATTCTAAACAGGCGATGATTTCGCTTGATGAAATGGGGTTTAAGGAAGAACAAAAGGTAAAATTTCCCTCGCGTAAAATCGATGAAGAACGCATTGAGGAATATCATGAAAAGCGCGATATTCCCAGTATAGAGGGAACGACGCGCATGAGCATGCACCTGCGCTTTGGAACGGTTACTATTCGTGAACTCGCTAGAAAGGCGCGAAAGAATGAAAAATACCTGAATGAATTGATCTGGCGTGACTTTTATCAGATGATTATTTACCATTTTCCCGACAGTGCTACCGACGCTTTCAAAGCAAAATACGACAAGGTACCCTGGATCAATGACGAGGATCAGTTCAAGGCTTGGTGTGATGGCAAAACTGGTTATCCTATTGTTGATGCGGGAATGCGTGAGCTCAATAAAACGGGGTTTATGCACAACAGGATAAGGATGGTCGTCGCCAGTTTTTTAACGAAACATCTTTTGATTGATTGGCGATGGGGAGAGGCTTATTTCGCTGAAAAGCTACTCGATTACGAGTTGGCCAGTAATGTCGGCGGATGGCAATGGGCGGCTTCTTCAGGCGTGGATGCACAACCCTATTTTCGTATCTTTAATCCCGAAAGTCAACAAAAAAAGTTTGATAAGGATGAAAAATACATCAAACAATGGGTAGAAGAGTACGGAACAGCAAAATATCCCGAACCTATTGTCAATCATAAGGAAGCGCGGGAAAGAGCATTAAAAACATATAAACAGGCCGTGCAGTAACCATTCAAAGTGATGAGGAACAGGCCCCGCATTCGCATAAACCTTTCAACGACGGATAAGATTCTCGAAGTGTTGGGTTGGACGGTGACCTTCTCCACCTGGGGATTTGTAGCTGTGGTATACTCCGGACTTCCAGAAACGATTCCCGTACACTTTTCTATCTCAGGGGAGCCTGATGGCTTTGGCAAAAAATCGACGATTGTGTTGCTTCCTTCTATTGCAACCTTCTTGTTTGCAGGAATGACATTCTTGAATCGGGTTCCGCATATTTTCAATTATCCCGTGCGCATAACGGAAAAAAATGCCTTCAGGCAATATAAAAATGCCACGAGCATGATACGGTGGATAAAACTGGCGGTCGTCACTATGTTTGGACTCATTGTCTATCATTCTGTGCGCAGTGCAACTGGATCTGCCGATGGTCTGGGGAACACACTGCTACTCTTATCCATCGGATCCGTTATCATTCTCAGTATTTACTTTGTCGTGCGCGCAGTGCGGTTAAAGTAGCAAAAGTCAGATTGACCAGAGAACTAAAAAATTTTCCCGCCCGACTGCCGTGAACATATTCCCGTTTCGGTTGTCCCTTATATTAAATGAAGTAAACTACGCACCCAATAAAGGAAAGTCATGGCAATACAAGAAGGAGATCAATGTCCCTCATTTACACTAAAAGATCAGCATGGAGAAGTATTCGATGTCGATAAGGCTATCGGAAAAGACAACCTGGTTATCTATTTTTACCCGAAAGATGACTCGCCTGGTTGCACCAAGCAAGCCTGTTCTTTTCGCGACTCCTTTGAAGACTTAAAAGAGGCAGGAGCACGTGTTGTCGGCATCTCCAGTGATGATGAAAAGAGTCATAAAAAATTTGCAGAAAAACACAATTTACCGTTTACGTTACTCGCCGACAGTCAAAAAAAGGTGCGTAAATTATTTGGAGTTCCTACGAATTTATTGGGCTTTATTCCCGGCAGAGTAACGTATATCATTGATAAAAAAGGAATCGTGCGGGGCGTTTTTAATTCACAAATGAATTTTGACCAACATGTTCCTGAGGCATTAAAGGTGTTGGAGAAGATCGAAGCAGAGTAATGTTCACACGCGCCAGTAATCAGCTTGCCAATTTTTAATCGATTGCTTGATTTCTTTGGTGTTCAGCTGCTCGTCTATGGCCTTATCAATCAACAGTTCCAATTCATCGTCTGAGGCAAAACGGAGCGCGATGAGCTGACCTTTTTGCAACTGCTTTTCTTTTTCCAAAAAGCGCTGACCCGTTAATTCGAAATAACGCTGACGCATTTCCAGCCGAATGATGCGGTCTTGATTTTTAAGTGCGTAAATGCGGATCAGTAAGGGTAGTGCTACAACGAAGATGCCAATCAAAACAGCCAGAATACTTGTCCAAATGCTACCGTTGTTTTGTACTGCAAAGTAGATAGAACTCACCAAAATCAGCAGCGATAGCGGTGCTATAAAAAAATGGTGAAGGGGATAAAAACGCCGATGATTGTTATAGTGTTGTGCTCGAGGCATAGCTTAAACGATTTTCTTTTTAAGCCACAAATATAAGTTTTCTGAAGCGATAGGATAGATTCCGACGTGTTCCACTCGTTAAGCGAAATCTATCGATTGAAAGCAGATAATAAGAAACTGGAACAGGAGAATACCTTGCTGGTTTGGTTTTTCACTCTTATATATCATATCGTATCTTATAAAATTATATGTATACCCGCTTGTTTACCCCCATTTTTTTTAGAAACTAGAGTCTTACAATGTTGGTTTCTCAGTTAATATCTTCAAAAAATCGAAAACTTCATCAATAATCACTATTTATTGAGGTTTCGTTTCCCTCCCGAAAGAATCTTCGGGAGGGCTAGGGGGAGGATAATCGTTAGAGAAAAGACAATGAAATAACTATCCTAATTTTTGGTAGAAGTAAGATTAAAAATTTGTCAATCACTGACCTTTAAGTTAAATCGTCCTCCCCCCGACCCCCTCTAGAGGGGGAGAGACAAAAAATCGGCCTTCCTGATTAGTAGAAATTAATCTTGGGTAAACAAACAGATATGCATTTAAAATTATTACATTCGCGTCTATAAAATTTACTCAAAAAATCGCGTTTCGCGCTTAAAAACATAGAATTATGGCATCAAAATTTTCAAACATTATTTACACCAAAACAGACGAAGCACCGATGTTGGCAACACATTCGTTATTGCCCATTATTCGCGCTTTTGGAAGTCAATGTGATATCGAAGTGGAAACGAGAGATATTTCACTAGCAGGTCGAATCCTCGCTCAATTTCCCGAATTATTATCTGAAGAACAGCGCGTTTCGGACGATCTCGCAGAATTGGGTGAGATCGTTAAAAAACCGGAAGCGAACATTGTAAAGCTACCGAATATTTCTGCTTCACTTCCTCAAATTAAAGAAGCGATCAATGAACTGCAGTCGCAAGGTTATCCTTTACCTGACTATCCTGAGGAGCCAGAAAATGATGAAGAAAAAGCAATTAAAGCAAAATACGATGTGGCGAAAGGAAGTGCAGTTAACCCTGTTCTTAGAGAAGGAAACTCTGATCGTCGGGCACCGCGCGCCGTAAAGGAATTTGCCAAACAAAACCCGCACCGTATGGGCGCCTGGAGTGCAGACTCTAAAACCCATGTGGCAACTATGGAAAGTGGTGATTTTTTCCACAATGAAAAGTCTTTGACTGTTGCGAAACCAACAACTGTGCGAATAGAGTTGGAAAGTAATGGAGAAAAGAAAGTGCTGAAAGATCAACTTGCCTTATTAGAGGGTGAAGTCATTGATGCTACAGTGATGAGCAAAAAATCGCTGACAAGATTTCTTGATGAACAAGTAAAAGATGCCAATCAAAAGGGAGTATTGTTTTCACTCCACATGAAAGCCACAATGATGAAGGTATCAGATCCAATTATCTTCGGACATGCTGTAAAAACATACTTCAAGTCATTATTTGAAAAATATGGGAGCACCTTCGATGAGTTGGGAGTTGATGTCAGAAGTGGTTTTGGCGACCTTGTAAGTCGTATTCAGTCGTTACCTGCTGATGAAAAAGCTGCCATTGAAAAAGATATCGAAGCCGCCTTTGAGGAAGGACCCGATGTAGCCATGGTCAATTCCCACAAAGGAATTTCTAATTTGCACGTTCCCAGCGACGTAATTATTGACGCTTCCATGCCGGCCATGATCCGGACTTCTGGTCAAATGTGGAACAAAAATGACGAACAACAAGATGCCAAAGCAGTAATTCCCGACAGTAGCTATGCAGGAATCTACCAAGAGACGATTGACTTTTGTAAGCAACACGGTGCTTTTGATCCAACGACAATGGGCTCTGTTTCCAATGTCGGTTTGATGGCGAAAAAGGCAGAAGAATATGGTTCGCACGATAAAACATTTGAAATTCCATCAAACGGAACGGTTCGCGTGAGCGATAACGACGGACACACACTGATGGAGCACAAGGTAGAAGAAGGCGACATCTGGAGAATGTGTCAGGCAAAAGATGCGCCGATTAAAGACTGGGTGCAACTTGGAGTAAAGCGCGCAAAAGCGAGCGGTCAACCGGCTATTTTCTGGCTGGACAAAGAAAGAGCGCACGATGCAGAATTGATCAAGAAAGTGGAAGCGTATCTCGGAGAGTGCGATACAGCTGGACTGGATATTCAAATCATGTCTCCTGTTGAGGCTACAAAATACACCCTGAAACGCGTGAAGGAAGGAAAGAATACAATTTCGGTGACGGGGAATGTACTTCGGGATTATTTAACCGATCTTTTCCCTATTCTTGAGTTGGGAACGAGTGCTAAAATGCTTTCTGTGGTTCCATTGATGAATGGAGGAGGTTTATTTGAAACGGGTGCTGGCGGATCTGCACCGAAACATGTGGAGCAGCTCGTAAAAGAAAATCATTTGCGCTGGGATTCACTGGGTGAGTTTTTGGCGTTGGCGGTATCATTAGAGCACCTCGCAGAAAAGGCAGAAAAACCGAAGGCTAAAGTGTTGTCGAATTGTCTGGATGAAGCGACGGTTCGCTTGTTGATGTCTGGTAAGTCGCCTTCGCGAAAAGTGGGAGAATTGGATAACCGCGGAAGTCACTTCTACCTGGCCTTGTATTGGGCTGAAGAGTTGTCAAAACAAACTGATGACGCTGAGTTAAAAGAGAAGTTCACGCCTATAGCTGAGCAGTTAAAAACCAACGAAAAGAAAATTGTTGAAGAACTGAATACCGTTCAAGGTAAAGCAGTGGACTTAAAAGGATATTTTAACGCTCCGGAAGATTTGATTTTTGATGTGATGCGCCCGAGTGAGACGTTGAATCATATTATGGGAGAACTGCGCAGTTAAACGGACGAAAAAGATGAGATATAGCAAAAGCCCGATGTTAGTCGGGCTTTTTTTGACTTTAGTGGGAGATACACTTAACCCCTTTTATTGCTTCATGAATTTTTTCGTTCCGGTTTGTTGCTCATTGGAGTAGACTTTGACAAAATATATTCCCTTTTCCAGACGACTGACATCAATGGTGTGTACCAGTTGGTCTTTATTGGAACGTTTCACGACTGTTCCTTTCATATCCAAAATTTCGATGCGTGCTTGTTCCGCTTGAGTAGAAACGGTCACTTCGTTAGTTGCTGGATTGGGGTACAACGTAAATTTCTCCTTGCTGTTTTCGGTAAGCGATGTCGTCGGCTTGGCTTTGAGCCACATAATATCGCCCTCCACTTGCTGTGTCATCGGATTAAAGTCATATTCCAGTAGTGTATACCGCACGCTTGAGTCATCAGTAAAAAATGAATACGTGTAGGTGGAGTCCTTACTGTCTTCGAGAAGTTGTTCGAATCCACCGACATAGCCCCAGACGGAATCAACGGACACTTCTTTTTTCATTAAACGGATGGCATCAAATGTACCCAAAGGCGTCGTCAATTCACCCCAGGCATCGGCTTCAAAGTCCTGGTCGGCTTCTTGCTTAACTCGAATGGAATCGAACTGCTGACCGGGTTCAAACGTGAAATCGAGCACATAGCTGTTTTGATCAGTTGTGCCATAAGTAAGCGGTAGCGGTGTTACGCGGTTTTGTGAAGCAAAATACACCGCCTGATCATTTCCGTTACCAGTAATATCTCCATAGAGACCTAGAAGATCAAGAGCTGATGCATCTTTGCGAAAGAATACATTTCCCTGACCTGAATTATTGTCTCCATACAAGTTTGCATTTGGAAAATTAGCCCCTCCAGTGGCCCACGATGGTTTTCCTACATTCAATACACCAGCGGAATCCTCCACCAGCTGGTCGTAGTTCCAGGTTAAATCAGTTCCTCCACTCGTATGATTAATTGTTGTGCTTTGATCATAAGCTTGTTCGACAACATCTGACACCTGGATGAGGTCATTTTCTGTGACGGTAATTTGTGCAAATGTTCCCGTTGCCATAAACAGGGCACCAAAAAGTAGATATTTTTTCATAACACGTTTAATTTTAATGTTTTATCAAATTTATTTATTGTTTTCTAGATGACCAAATGCTGAACTTGCTTCATTGGTAAGGTAAAATTCAATAAGAGAGCGAATGGTCAAATTTTATTGATCAGGATTCTGAAAGTCAGGATTTTTTATAGATGAATAATCTGTAAATGTTTTTGTAGATCGTTCAAACTGGAAGGTTTAATTTCTTCGTCAACCTTCAATCGACCCTCGGGCTTGATGCAGTACAACCGTACGTCCTAATGAAACAAACGGTCAAGCATTGAAAGAAAAACTCAATCTTACGAGCACAACACACTACGAATCACCAATTATTTATAATAATTTCGCATCTTAGTACTGCAAATCAAAATGTATGCGAACGATTTTATTTTTAAGCTTTCTTATTTCTTCATTTCATATAGCTGCCCAGGACATACAAGCCTATCAGTTGTACACAAAAGAGGGCAAGAAGACGTCGTTTAAAAAAGTCGTAAAACAGGCTTTAAACCAAGATATAATCCTCTTCGGAGAACAACACAACAACGCGATAGCCCATTGGATACAATTGGAGTTGGTCAAAAGCCTACACAATCGCGATTCAATTACTATTGGTGCAGAAATGCTGGAAGCCGACAACCAAAAGGCACTCGATGATTATATGAACCATAAAATTGATGCGAAAGCTTTCGATACGCTAGCAAGACTTTGGTCCAATTATAAAACCGATTATCGGCCCGTGGTCGATTTTGCGCGTGAAAACAATTTGCCTTTTGTAGCGACGAATATCCCGAGAAGGTATGCAAGGATAGTTTATAAACAAGGTTTTGAAGCACTGGACTCCCTTTCTGAACAAGAAAAGTCGTGGATAGCACCGCTGCCAATAGCGTATGAGGCATCACTACCGGGCTATCAAAAGATGATGGAAATGATGCCCGATCACGCCAATGAGAACTTTCCCAAAGCACAAGCGATTAAGGATGCGACGATGGCGCACTTTATTTATCAGGAAATGATACGTTCAGGAAACTTGTTCATTCATTTGAATGGTGCGTTTCACAGCAATAACTTTGATGGAATTTATTGGTACTTGAAAAAGCGGGATCCTGATATGAATATTGGAACGATTTCTACAGTGCAACAAGAGAACGTAGCGCAGCTCGATAAAGAAAATGAAGGGTTGGCCGACTTTATTTTAGTCGTGGACGAAGATGTCACTACAACATATTAAATGATGAAACAATTACCCGCGTTAAAGAAAGGAGATGTGATTCGCATTTTAGCACCCGCAAAATGTATTGAAAAAATGTACATTGACGATGCTAAAGAACAACTCGAAGCTTTTGGTTTTGATGTTCAGATTAGTGAATATTGTCTGGGAAACGATGGCTACTTTTCCGGGACAATTGCCCAGCGTACGCAAGATCTCCAGAATGCGATTGACGCTCCTTCAGTAAAAGCCATTTTGTGCGCGAGAGGTGGCTATGGTTGTATTCAAATTGTTGACCGCATCAACTGGGCGGATTTCATGCAACAGCCCAAATGGTTGATTGGCTTTAGTGATATCACCGTTTTTCATCAACGATTATCGCGCATGCAGTGCCCTTCTTTACATGCCTCCATGCCGCTGAATTTTAGCAATAATACCACGCGCTCTATCACTTCTCTCGTAAATGCAATGAAGGGTGAGCAACTCAACTATCAGTGGAAAACAAATAGCTCGAATAAAAAGGGGATAACTCAGGGCAACTTAATCGGTGGAAATCTGGCGGTGCTTTGTGGGTTGATTGGTACCAACGAAATGCCGAGTTACCTCAATAGTATTCTTTTTGTTGAAGAGGTTGGCGAACCGCTTTACGCCATTGATCGGTACTTGTATCAGCTTTCTAAAGCGGGCGTTCTCGACCAAATTCGTGGCATTGTGCTCGGTGGTTTTTCAGCTATGAAAGATTCGGATCCACCTTATGGAAAATCGCTGGAGGAAATTGTTCGAGCGCATTTCAACTACCGTTCGATTCCGGTGGCCTTTGACTTTCCCGGCGGACATCAAGATGATAATTGTGCGCTTATATTAGGTCGACCTGCCGTGTTAACGGTAGAAGACACAGGGGTGCAACTCAAAATGTAAAATCAGAACGAAACCAGTCACCGTCGCAGAAGAGTTACGGGAGTAGTGCATGGATAATAATCCTCAGTAAAAATAGACTTGTCATTACTCAGGAATGAATCAAGTGTTCGAGATAAACGGTTAGTTCATGAAATGTTGAATGGCTTAGCGTATGATCAACGCGATTCACTTTCTTGTTTAAAAATGCGGCAGTTGTCTGTCCCCAGGCAATTATTGTTTGCGTTTCCAGGATGTTGTTCTTCTCTAAATAAGCTTCGGCGTTTGACGGACTGGTAAAAATGAGAATAGCAGGCGCCGGATTAAACGTACGTGGCTGCAAAAAAGTTTTATAGACAACAAGGTCGATCACCTGTTCGGACGGTAAATGTTGTTGCATGCTGCGATTGGATCGGCTGGATTGCGGAAATAAGACCGATTGTCCTTCGGTGAATGCAGTAAATGCAGAAGCAACTTCATGTGGCTGTCCACTTCTTTTTCCTTCAAAATCAATACTTAAATGGTGAGCATAAAGTGCTTCACTGGTCGCCCTTCCGATACTGGCAATTCGTTTATCCGTCGGAATATTACATTGCTTGAGAAAGTATTCTACCGCACGCGGACTCGAAAAAAAAATGACGGAGTAGTCTGCGGGGTCGGGACACGAGAAATCGACCACCTCAAATTCGATGAGTGATTGGTTGATCAACGGAATGTCATTTGAACGTAATAAGTCCAATAATGGCTCATAAACGACGTTTTTAGAGATAAAAACGGTCATCGAGTTGAAGCATTGAGTTCATCGACAATCGTTTGAGCAATGGATAGATCATGAGTCGCTTGATACGTTTTATAAACAGCACCATCTTCCCAGGATTGCGCAAAGGCGACGTGTACATCATTTTCTGGGGTACAATAAACTCCCAGCGGCATTTGACAACCACCGTGAAGCAGTTTTAATACGTGTCTTTCGATACCGATTTGATGTTGAACAGCTCTGTCGTTGATTGTCGCCAGGATTTTTTGTAGTTCCTTATCCGTTTCGCGAATTTGTAAACCGAGGACTCCTTGTGCGGGTGCAGGCACAAAAACGGTGGGGTCGAGAGTGGTCGTTACGAGATCAGACAATTCTAGTTCAAGTCGTTTTACTCCAGCTAAAGCAAGCACGATAGCGTCATATTGACCTTCGCGCAATTTATTGATCCTTGTGGGAACATTTCCACGCAAATCTTTGATCGTAAGATCGTCGCGAAATGTGATGAGCTGTGATTTTCTTCGCGCCGAAGAAGTTCCAATTACCGGATTTTCTTTGATTCCGAGCGGTTGCTCCTCATCTAAGGCATCTTGCCGAATCAACAGAAGCTCTGCTGGACTTTCCCGCTCAGATACAGCGGCAATGATCAATCCTTCAGGGGAGGTTGTTTCCAGATCTTTGTGTGAGTGAACAGCCAGGTCAATGGAATCGTCGAGTAAAGCTGCTTCAATTTCTTTAGTGAAAAAACCTTTACCCTCCATTTTGTCAAAACTGAGGTGTTGAATGCGATCACCTTGTGTAGAAATGATCTTAATGGTCGCTCCATGTCCAGCTGCTTCGAGCCGACCTTTAACGTGATTGGCCTGCCAGAGCGCGAGGTCGCTTCCGCGAGAGCCTATAACTATGTTCTTCATTTTTTCAATAATATTTCTTTTGCCATTTTCATAGGCATAGACATGTATTTTTTCTCCATATAATCCATGATACGTTCCATGGTTTCGCGTGAATCATCGTCGAGTGACTCCAGATCTTTTGCAAATACATGATCCAGCGCGGTGGACTTAATTTCTTTTACTTTCTCTGGAACTTCGCGCATGGCTAATTCAACCTGTCGCTCTTTGAACATATCTTTGTAATCTTCAACAGCGTCCTGAATAATCTCTTCCACATGAATAATTTCACGTGCGCGTTTCTCCAGATTTTTAGATGAAATTTTCTGGAGGAAATCAACGGAAATATAATCGATAACGTGATGATCGATAACAGCTCGATCCATATCACTGGGGATTGCTAAATCAATAATGATTTTAGAAGACTCGTCGCCCTGAAGCAATTGATTATACAATGATTCGTCAATAATACTGCGATCTGCACCCGTACAGGTGATGAGCACATCAAACCCCTTGTCGTAGTTGGCTAGTTGTTCTAATGGATATGGCGTTCCTTTTAATTGGTGAGCCAAATGTTCCGCCTTACTGAAAGTCCGGTTAAATACGGCAAAATTGGTAAATCCATGCTTTTTCAGAAAGCGGGTCATATTTGTATTGGTAATACCAGCTCCAACTACGAGCACTCTTGCATCGAGTGGCACATCTTTGCCTTTTAATGTATGATAAGCCAATGATACCACCGAAACGGGACGTTGTGCAATATTTGTCTCTGTATAAACTTTTTTGGCTGTTTCAATGGTAAATCGAATCATCAATCGTATACCGTCACCGGTGATACCGTAGCTTTTGCAATCCTGAAAAGCCTTGCGAACCTGCGTAATGATTTCCCGTTCGCCAATAATCATGGAGTCTACCGATGAGGTGACTTTAATCAAGTGCTCCATAGCTGAAACACCCTTGTAAATTTCGGCGTTGTTGGCAAAAAGTTCAACTTTGGTATTATCGTGATCCGGGAACAATGTTGCAATGATCGTACCCACTTTTTCGGCATCGATGGTCATTGCAGATCGAATGATAAATTCCACGCGGTTACAAGTAGAAATATACATGAACTCTTCAAAACCGAAATGTGTTTTGAGCGCGCGCAAACGATCCTTTTGATCGTCAGGAGCGATGTGCAACCATCCGATTTGATTCACCTCTAATTGGCGATGCGTAAAAGCTAATATGTGAAAATCTTCCAATTAACAGTCTCTTTCTTGAACAACAAAATTCGCTAAATACCGCTTGGGCATTGTCATAGTATTGTCACACCCGAGCTATTTAGAATGATTTTAAAAAAGGAGGGTGCCTGTTAAAAATGCGAACATCGGGATATTAAAAAAAGCCCACAAAAGTGGACTTTCATTCAATAGCTAAAGCTCCGTTTGTGTTGACGGAACTAATACAATTCTTCTTTGAGCGCTGTGCGGTATTCCTTGATCTCTTCACGATTGATGCGGTGATCAGATTTCAGCATTAAGTTCAAAAGATACAACAAGTTGTCGTTGTCTTCGATTTCGACGGGAAATTCACCACCTTCTTCATTTTCTTCCCACTGCGCCTGTACATCGTAGGCATCATTTTCTGTGAGGTATTCGTAAGAAAGACGCGTGACCTTCGCTAAAAGAGGATCTTCTTCTTTCAGGGCAAATTCGCGCAAAGCTTTTAATTCATCGATAAGGGAGTCAGACTTTATGCCCTCTTTCTCAATTAAAGCGATGATTTTTTCGATCTTTTTATTGGCTGCACCAGTTTTCATGTATTCTAATTTTGTTCCTTACAAAAGTAATAGCTTCATTTGATTTGCCGTGTGATATTCGTTAGAAATTATGGTGACTTGATGGTCATTGACGGAAGTGGTTGAGCATTGAAGGTAATTGGCGACAATAAACGAGAGCCTGTGTTGTTCAAACCCTTAATATAATCAAAAAAGAATCGAGTTTTGAGACTGAAACGGGATGTACTGAATGAAGAAAAGTAATTTTTACTATTCCGTTTCTTGTTCGAAACTTGCTATTGCTTCCAATATTAGCTGCGGTTGTAATCATATTCGAATCATTTCGTACTATCAATAAAAGCTAATCACCGCCTTTTTTATGCCGTAAAATTGATCGCTTTTTCGCACGATAAGCTCTTGATTCTAACAAAAATGCTAAATTGTACTTTTTTATT
>CAYFTH010000033.1:0-28557 GCA_964346075.1 uncultured Fluviicola sp.
GTTTGCTTAAAATTAAGAAAATTCCCTGGACCTTCAACTACAAATGGCGCTTTGATTTTTGTTGTAAAGTCTTCGTTGATTCCAACGCATCTACTGTTGAGGACAGACCAACTGGAATTTCACATTTAATGTATATCAGAAAATAATCACTACCTTCGCTGCTCGTGCTAAAAAGATAAATGATGAGAAAAATTGTATTGACGTTTATGTTATTGAGCCTCGCTGGATGGGGGTATTCGCAATCGTATACTACTGCAATCGGTGTAAAAGGAGGAAACTCCGGCGGTATCGGTTTTGGTGGAGGTGGTTTAAACCTCAAGCACTTTATCAGTGGTTCCAATGCGCTTGAATTCACTGTTGGAGGTGGAGACAACCATATCCGATTACAAGGTCTGTACGAATGGCAAAAAAATATTAGCGATATCAATGGTTTGGAATGGTATGCCGGATTGGGAGCCTCTGTAGGTTTATGGAATAGAAAATATGCCCACCCAAATGGAAAAGATATCTACGATAGTGGGCTCTACCTCGGTGCTAATGGTATTATTGGCCTTGACTGGAATCTCGAACCTGAATTGGGTTTACCCATTGGACTCGCACTTGATACGGGACCTTACATCGGTCTGATCAATTCTGGTTTTTTCGGTTGGGGTGGCGGATTCGCGATTCGCTATATCCTGAAGTAGTCAATAACGTGGTCTTACAAATGTTATGATTGACAAGTGGGGTATCAGTATTATTTATCGCGATAATAGCTGAATGCTCACACGGCGGTTCCGTTGGCGGGATGCTTCATCGATCTCTTTCACCAACTTACGCCTGGGGCCGTACCCTTTATAGGTCATTCTTTCTTTATCGATACCAGCTTTTCGCAATGCTTTGTACACTTCAAGTGCTCTGATTTCCGAGAGATTCTTCTTCCCGGTATCTTGATCAACACCATCACGATAGTGCCGGCAGCAAATATGTCCCTGGATTTCAATTTTCAGGGTAGGGTTTTCCTCCATAACTTGAATCAATTTTTTTACCGATTTATCTGATTTTCTGGTCATTCGGTGACGCCCGGGAACAAATTGAATTGCACTGATATTTAAAATATCGCCAACCTCCATGGAGGATATAGTCTTTGTATTCAGTTGACCATCGCGCGTCCTTAATTTATGGTCGTCAGGTTCCTCCTGCTCATCTTTTTTTGGTGGAACAATTTCCGTGGCTTCCCGAACCGCTTTTTTATCTGTATCTTTGGATTGGTCTTCTATTTGAGCTTCAACGTATGAAACGGTCACTTTTCGGTTTTCGGCTAATTGTTGATGGCTGGATAATGTTCCCCGGCCAAGCACACTGTCCACCGCTTTTTTATCAAGTCCCGATCGCAGCAAATAGCGATAAACAGATTGTGCGCGATCCCTTGACAACTGCTGGTTGTGTGCTTCATTTCCTGTAGTATCCGCATAGCCCTCTATTTTGATATGATCGATCCGATCATTCCGAGCAACTGTCGCCAATTTTTGCTGGTCCCCAGCTTGCAGGGCTGTTTTGTTTACGTCAAAATGAACCACCACCTGTTGTTGTGACCAGCTCAAATAGGAGCACAAAAAGAAGCCTGCCATCAATACTGATTGACTCATTATGTATTTTGTTTTAATGCGCATCGACGTTACCTTTCGTTTCCATCTCTTTGAGCTCACCGCCATTAACAAGTGCAGTCCATAATGCAATAGTTCCGTTCACATCCATTGATGGCCAAATCGGTCGCACGACATTATCGTGGGCTGCAATATTGAGGTAATCACCAAAAAACACTTCTTTCTGGGGTTTAAAAGGAGCTTTTGATACTTTTTTTTCGTGAATCGTACTTCCTCCATCGCTGGAATACGAAATATAAACATCTGTCGAATGGTCATCATGATTTCTCCGATCGTAATAGACAAAATACAAATTACCATTCTTTTGATCGATATCCATCCACGTAAAAAACTGGTGATTACCACTCTCATCCTGATTGACCTTGATCTGATCACTCCACGATTGACCAAAATCATCCGAATAGATCATCCAAATTTCGGTATTCGATGAGTCCTGACCCTGATCGGCCCAATTCACATAGATCCGATTATTCATTGCACCACCCGACTGATCAATCTTAATGATCGGTAGTCCATTACAGCGTCCGACTCCAGGTACAGAAAATGTCCAGCCACCGGGATGGTCATGGATCTTTTTTTCTTTCTGACGCCACGAATCACCCTGATCTGTAGAAGTATTCATCATGATACCGCGAGGACCCGTCCAGGTCACGAATAAATCGCCTCTGGAGTTAACCGCAGGAACTGCTCCTTCCACTGTGCTATCTCCATCCAGACAGTCCCCTTCGAAATAAGAAATAGAACGCGGGCTGGACCAGCTTTTCCCTTTATCCTCACTTTTTGAAAACATGATGCGTGAATGGTCAGTCGTATCTTTTGATCCGTACTTATCAAATTCCGTCCATGTCAGGTATAGATTTCCCGTTAAAGGACATTCAGCAACCCAGTGTTTATCTTGAGCTTTAGGTGGTTCAGGTGGCGTAGCCGAAGCTTTCCACTTTCCACAGATCCACCTGCTGCGCTCGCATACAATACGATCAATCCAGTTTCCTGAAGGTGGATTCGACAAATGAAAGTAATAGTACCAGCCTTTTTGGCTGATATGCAAAACAGGATCACCATTCACACCGTATTTTGAAGTCAGTGATTGGCTTTTCCACGACATACCACCATCCCGCGAATAATAATAGTCATTCATTACTGTTCCGGCGACCATTTTATCAGGATTATTGGGATGGATCGCTATGGAGGGCTCTACCTGGGCAAATTTATAAGAAGCCTGCTCTGGTTTCGGCAGCTGGACTACAGAAAAATCCTGTCCTGTAGTCTTACAACTCCAAACTACAACCGCAAAGAGAAGAATTTTTGAGGCATTCATCTATTTCATTTGTTCGCGAAGCCAAAATTCACCCAGCTTATTACCTTTATATTTAAAGCTGTAAAGTGGTGCGTCAATGGTACCCATCACTACGTCAATGGTCATTAATTGCTTATCTCTGGATACGATCAAATTGAATTCCTCTCCAGGCGCCAAATCATCTAAAAAGTCAGTAAGTTTATTTTTAGTTACCCGAAACCCGTTGAATGCTATAATTTCGTCGTTTGGACTTAAGCCCGCTTTTTCTGCTGGTGATTTCCGCGTCACAGCTTTAATGATCAATTGACCTCCAGATTGGCTCAAATTAGCACCCAGTGCTGCTCGCTCTTTGCGAACCAGCTCAATATCTAATCCCAGCGCATCAAAATAGTCTTTATAAGGTATTGTTTCGGTGCCATACACGAAACTTTCGAAAAACTGATCTAAATCTTTATCCAGAAATGACTCGAGACTCTTTTGGAAATCTTCTGGCGTCATACCAGAATTATTTTCTTTATAATATTTCTTATAAAGCAATTGCATAAAATCATCTAGTGATTTTTTACCTTTGGAAGATTCAATAATCATGGCTTCAATGCTGACTGCTACCAAACTGCCCTTCGAATAATACGATACTGTTGTGTTCCGGCTATTTTCATTGGGGCGGTAAGCTTTGATCCAGGCATCATAGGATGCGTGAGCAACGGGCTGAACGCGATTCCCCTCAGTACCTTCGACCCAGTTCAACGTACTTTTCAAGCGGTTCAGATAATCCTCTTTGGAATAAAACCCTGCGCGACGCAGCATCAACTCATCGTAGTAAGAAGTGACTCCTTCCATCACCCACAATAGGTCAGTATAATTTTCATTATCGTAATCATAATTCACCAATGACTTCGGGCGCAAGCGTTTGACATTCCAAAGGTGAAAATATTCGTGTGCTACCAGCGACAAAAATCCAAGATAATCACTTCCCGAGTAACTCCAGCGGTTCACATTTAAAGTAGTGGAATTTTTATGTTCTAATCCACCACTACCGACATCAGTATTGTGAATAATGAACCAATATTCATCATTAGGATTCTCTCCAAAAACAGCTGTGGAAGCTTCGACTATCTTCGCCATATCCTTTTTTAACTGATCCACCTCATAATTTCCAGGACCGTACATCGCTACGTGGTGTTCGATCCCGGCAGCTTTAAAAGAAAACGTTTCCTGGTTACCAATTTCAATGGGCGAATCCACCAAATGATTATAATCGTCAAAAGTAAATGTGGTACCAGCATCCCCTTCTACATTATCTTTAGAAACGGGAAGTGCTGTCGTAATTTTTTCAAATGAGGAATGCGGAACGACCGTTAAGGTACCCTCCAGGTCCATACTTCCTTCTGGGTACATGAATATACTCGTACCATTCAAATAACCATGCGTTTGATCCAAAAAGCTTGTTCTGACGGTTAGTTCAAAGGCATAAACGCGGTACGTCACGACCACTTTATCAGCAGATTCGGAGAGAATCATCCATTTATTTTTCCGCGCTTTTTGTACCAGTAATTCATTTCCGTCACCATCTACGGCATATACGCGGTCCACATTTTTAGCAAATTCGCGAACCAGGTAAGAACCAGGGGTCCACACGGGCATACTCATTACTAACTGCTCCTCGTCAAAATCCGATAAGGTTGTTTCTACATGAAAATAGTGCGTTTCCGGTGCTGGCATGGAAAGTTTATGATGAATTTTTTTCGCATTAGCATTTAAACTAAACAATGCGACTAAAAGAAGTACAATGCTATTTCTCATAATTTCTGTTTCAATTTAGTTCAAATATACAATTTACAAAAATAAAACCTTAGATTTGCCCGTAAGAATCAATATCAGTAATTATGAAATACGTCGTATTTGCTCTTTTTATATCACTATTTATCGCAAGTTGTAAAGAAGACAACACTGCGGATCAAAATAGCGAAGATAACAAGCAGTATTCGGAGCAAGAAATGATTCAACTACGCAATAAGGTAGAGCAGCTTGAACTCGAAAATGAAATCAAAGATTCTGTACTCAATGAAGCATTTTCTTTTTTCAATGAGGTGCAGGCCAACCTGGCAAAAATCAATGTCAAAGAAGAGGAGATCCGAGTACGGTCTTCGAATCCAGAGATCACCCCCGAAGATCAGGAGTGGATTCGTCAAGAAATTCAGAATATCAACTTTTTACGGGAGCAGAACGCCAATAAAATCCGCAATTTGCAGCATCAAATTAAAGATAAAACCGTGCGCATTCAGGAGTTGGAAAACATGGTGGATCGACTGGTAATGAAAATTCAATCCCGCGACGAAGAAATTGCCTCTTTGAAGCGTACATTGTCTGATGTAGATATGGAATATGCCGAGTTGTTTGACGAATATCAGGAACAAGTCGAATTAGCCCTGGATGTGATGAAAGAAATGAACACGGTTCACTACGCCTACGGAACGCTCGAGGAACTGGAAAAAAACGACGTTATTGTTCGGGAAGGTGGATTCATTGGAATTGGGAAGAAAACCACAATTGCCGACGACATGAACGAAGAATATTTTGAGCACCTGAATAAAACGAAGACAAAACAAATCACTATTGTTGGAGAAAAACCTGAAATTATTACAGATCATCCCGTTTCATCCTACGAATGGAAAAACAATAAGTTGATTATTACTAAACCCGATGATTTCTGGAGAGTATCCAACTACCTGGTCGTCACAGTTAAATAGATTAACTCAAGGGCAACAATAATTACGCTGATCATCAAGTGAAGTTGCGCATTCAGCAAAAGTCTGATATCCAACAGGTAAATGTATGATCTACGTTTCTTTGGAATATGTTCCGAGGTCGTACATGGTCACACCATATTCATTGTACAGATCGATCATAACATTGAACATTTTGCGAGCATCTATTAATAACGTATCCGCACTTCCTATTTTCACGTGTTCTAAAGCGCCATACTTTTCAAAGAGTGGAATAAGGTCATCGCAATTGCGCTTTTTTGACCACTTCGGATCATGTACGCGCGTTTTCATCGATTTACGAGATCCATCCGGCAGCTTTACATCCACTTCAAAACGCTTGGGATAATACACAGGGTATTTAAAGTCTGGAATCGCATCTTCCAATATATGGAGATTGGTTCCTGCGTTGTCTAAGGTAACTCCAATCATAAGGATCTTACCATTCCTCTCTGCTACACGAAAAAACGGACTGTTTTTGGTGTACGGCGTCTCTTCCCCAAAATGATGCCCTACGAAATATTCCTGATCAGGACCAACGCAACTAACAGGTTCTGTTGGATGACAACTGCGTTTTGCCTCAGGGTGATTTCTAAACACTTCTGTAATAGCTCCCAGCCTGCTTTTATCTTTTTCAACATCAAAGTAGTTGAGCTCCTGAATATATTCAAGTTGAAAGCTCGCGTTGGGCGAATTCGGCATGAGCACATTTCCACGTGGCCCTACTGTTTCGAGGAGCGCTTCAATGACAGTATACGGTCCGTTCTCCACGTACCCCATTTTCGATAAGGAAGAATGAACCAATAAATGATCATCCGGCATGATCCCGACCTTTTTAAATTGTTTTTTCAGATCATTAGACTTCCAAACGATTCCTTTCTCACGCTGGGCCAAAATTGCTTTTCGCGTACGATTTTTCTTGAAGCTTCGGTAGTACTTCAGAAGCGAAGACGGCGTATATTTACGTAGGATATCTCGGAAACTCATTATTCGCTAAATACAAATTGATACGTTATTACTCCCTGTTGTTTTCTTTCGGCATCGGAGGCATAATTGAATCGCGACTTTAAGGCGTATTCTTCAGCCTTCTCTAACATGCAAGGTGTTGCATTCCTGCTTTGTTGACCGAGTACTTTTGCCTTCACGACTTCACCACTTTTTGCAACTTCTATCAATACTTTTACTGTACCGTTAATATCCCCACAAGTGTAACCTGGATTGCGTACATACCAGTCATTGTGATTGAGCGGGTGACGCCCTTCCAGCCGATAAGAAACCATGGTTTGTCCCGCGACAGCCTCACTGCTCGTTTCATTTGCACCTCCACTATTATTTTTTTCAGTAGCTTCAGCGGAAGTCTCTACTCCCGTCTTTTCGTCCGATGGTTTTTTATTATCAGTGGAACGTTCTCCCATAATTTCCTTCTTTACCGAGCGCTCATATTCTCTGGCAGTTGCTGCGGGGTCACCATCTGAAGATGTATAATTTATCTTTTCGTCAAACGATTGATCGCGTTGATCATTTTCATTTTTAACGAATGATGACACCTGCTCATCGGGTTGATTGAGTGCTTTTTCCTGAGGTGTTTGGATCTGATCCGGATCAATTTGAATATCGTCTGGTGCATCGATATTGCGCCCTTTAAAATCCCAGACATCATATATAACAGGCTCCTGGTAAGTGGCAATCTGAAAATATACAAATAGCGCCACATGCAGTATCAACGTGATAATGATACCAAATTTATGACGTTCAATAAAATCAAGCAACTTATCCATCTTTACCTTTTAACGTAATAAATGTACGATTTCTTATTTTGAAATAATCAAGTCCTTCCTGATGCACCATTCGAAGTATATTTTTACCCTCTATTTCATAAATGCGCTTGTAGTCATTTGGAATAATCTCTTCACCAGCTATAGTTACAACACCTTCCTTGCCATTTTTCTGAAAGATGAAGAGTTCATTATTCAATCGTTTCAGTTGTTTGTAGATTAAAGGGATAACTACTTCACCGTTCAAATCTATTGCCCCCATAAACCCATCATTTTCAACGCGTGCAATACTATCTTCAAATGCGTAAGCATAATCATATTGGTAATCAATTTGCAAGTGCACGCTGCGATCCGTATACCCCCATTTCTCTCCTTTTGTTACAGGTATTAAGGGACCAAAAGCCCCAATTTGCTGAAAAATTGCTGGTAAAACAAGCCCTCCCACACTATCAATAAGTGCAAATTTACTTTGTCGCTGAACGCGCGCATGTCCGTTGTTGAATTGTGCAAACTGAAAATAATTCGAATAAGGATCAAACTTGAGGGGTATGACTAATGCTGCTGCTCGATTGATATATCCATATTTACCTTCTTTCTCTACGATGGTTCGATTCTCATGCAGTGTACCAATTTTTCTGTAAAAATTATCAAAATAAGGGTTCATTTCAGTGTCGACGAGATTCATACTGTCTTGTAATTCCCACACGAAAAGAGAATCATTATAACGTCGAAGATCGCCTTCAGCTGTTTTAATCTTAAATGTACCGTCTCTTCTTATAAATCCAACAACGTCTCCCTGATTGACGCGTGCCAGGCCATCTTCAAACGTAAAAGCTTGATCAAATACCTCATCAAAGGCTAGTTCACCATCCAGTGAGTAATATTTGAACCCCTCTTCATCCTCAGCGTAAAAAACACCTTGAGCAAAAGAACCAATATCTTTAAACTTTGGGGGGAGTACATAAGCTCCCGTGGTATTAATCAGACCGAACTTTCCATTTTGCTGCACAACAGCTCTTCCCTGATTGAAATCCTGAGCATCATCAAATTGATAGTCAATGATCACCACACCATCTTTATTCATATAACCCACTTTTTTATCGGTAATCACCGCTGCCAGACCATTAGCGAATTCGCTCGCGTATTTATAAGATGCAGTTATCTGAGGTTGACCGTTGACATCCATAAAACCATATTGGCCATCTTTCAGGTATAAAAACAGCTCTCTTCCTACCAGCTCTAAATCTCTTTCCAACATTCGTTGAAAAGGAAAATCGGGATATGTCCGTATAAATTTACGGATTTGCGTTTCGGTATATTCAGAGATATACAAGTGATAAAGATTTTTCCAGGCTTCTTCGATGTGCGGATTATCAGGGTAATTCCGAATAAAATCAGCGTAAGCCTTTTGATCGTGTCGTTTCGTCGCCAATTGATAAACCCTGCTGTGAGCATCTTTTACAAACCGGTTTTCTGGGAAACGCTCAATAAAACGCTGGTAAGCATCAATGTTATTAGGCTCTACTGTTTCATCAAACTGAGCGCTTTCCATGCGCTGCTGTGCTTGTGTTATCCAAGTGCTTTCGGGGTAAAGCTGCATATAGCGTTGATAAGCTTTACTCGTTCCTTTCTCAATAGCATTTTGGAACGCTAACGAATCTTTGCGGCGCTGCGCTTTTTCGACCAGGGGTGACCACGGATGTTCTGCAGAAAAATGACGATATGCGGCTACTGTATTGGTATCCTCAGCTCGCTTAAAAAAAAGCTTAGAAATACGTTCCCGATTCCACAAAGCAGTGTCCAGGGTATAATTGAATTTTTCGCGCCATTTTTCATGTTTCCTGGCCGATGCATTTTCGTAACGCTCAACAGCCAATAATCCATAATGGTAAGCAGAGTCCAGCTGATGGAAAGGGTTATCCTTTCGAAAATAAATAAGACTCAAACCAAAGGCAGCTGGGGATGTGCTTCTTTTCAGACTTTTTTCAAAATTCTTTTTTGCTTCAAAATAATTGTAGACAGCTAACGTTTCATACCCTTTTGATAAGTGACATCCACCCAACGAAAGCAATACAAGAAATGCGACTAGAATAATGCCTCTATACCTATTTTTTACTGCTGCATATTTCATTAAAAGCAAAGTTAACAATTCAATTCATAAGCCCGGCTATGCAATAATTTATAAACAGAAAAAACGTATTTAAGCACCAAAATAAAGCACTATAAATAAGGTAATAACAATTAATGTAATGCTATTCATGAGCACCCCGTAACGCATCATATTTTTAACACTCAGCATTTTAGAAGAATATACGATTGCATTGGGCGGTGTAGCTATCGGCAGCATGAAAGCACAACTAGCACTTAAAGCTACAGCTGCGGCCACGCCAAAGAGAGGAAGGTCCAACTCCAGGGCAAATTCTCCCATTAAAGGAATTAACAAACTAACCAATGCCAGGTTAGACATCAGTTCAGTAGCAAATATAGCTAGCGCAACAATGATCAAAATGACGACACTGAACGGAAGTTGAGCAATCGGTTTTAAATGTTCAATCAAAAAGTTGATAATTCCAGCATCGGCCAGAATCGCAGCAAGTGCCATACCTCCACCAAAGAGAAACAAAATCCCCCATGGCAATGCTTTTAAATCGTCCCAATCGAGCAATGGCTCGCGCTGTGTTCCGGGAATCACAAAAAGTAGAAGAGCACCTGAAAGCGCGATCGCTGTATCATTGATTTCTACGGGCAATACATGATTTATGAATGAACGCGTCATCCAGGCCAGCACAACAATAGAAAACACCCATAAAACACGCTGCTGGTTACCATCGAGTTTACGAGGCGCCAGCGTAGGCATTTCAAAATGAATTCGCTTGACAAAAAAATAGCGCAATGTCAAAAAACAACACATTAACAGTACGAGCATAAATGGAAACCCCAGTACAAACCATTGAAAAAAATCGATCGTCGTATCAAATTCTTGCTGCAATATTCCCGCCATTTGAATGTTGGGAGGTGTTCCGATCAACGTAGCCGTACCTCCTATATTTGCGGAGAAAGCAATGCTCAACAGCAGTCCAATAGAAAACAGTTTTTTCTCGCGAAACCGCGGGATTGCTCTGATTACAGATAATGCAATTGGCAACATCATCAGGGAAGTCGCCGTATTGCTAATCCACATGCTTAAAAATGCTGTACTCGCCATAAAACCAGCCAAAATACGGACAGGTGTCCGTCCGACGATGCGAATAATCGAAAATGCAATTTGCTCGTGAAGTTTCCATTTTTCAATGGCCAGTGCGATAACAAACCCACCAAAAAACAGAAAAATCATGTGGTTCCCATAAGCAGTTGCTAAATCATCAAATGCTATTAAATCAGATGAACCACCGACGATGATGGGCAATAGCGCAGTTGCATAGAGCGGGATAGGCTGTGCAATCCACCAGTATACCATCCATAAAGCCAATCCGAGCCCACGCATTTCAAAAGCCTCAACTTCCAGCGATGAACAAAGTACATAGAGACCTATACCTATGATTATGTGCAAATAGCGCCAGTGCATGCAACAAACTTACAATAGTTTTCTAATATGAGCTATTTTATCGATTGATCGAAGCCCACATTGCTTCAAATGTAGATTTCAAAAAATGTGAGTCCGTCGACCATTCTGGATGACGACGCAAATAATTTACGACATTGATTATTTGTTCAACAACCAGTTCATAAGCGAAATTATTTAAGGTATCAGGAAAACGACTTTCATCTTTTCCTTTTCTGGCCAGGCTCGTGTACGCTCCAGCTGAAAGTAAAATCTCTTCATAACGTTCTTCGTACCATTTTGATAAGCGAAAGCGCCTAAAAAAACAGAAATAGTGCGGTTCACTGAGCCACCAGGCTATCGAATTAAACCAAATCTGACGAGTCAGTTCTTTATTCGATGTTGTTGCAGACCACTGCTTTAGATAAGATTGATTAGCACTCAACAATTCTTTTAAAATAAAATCGTAGCACGCTAAAAAATAATTTTCCTTAGAATTAAAATGCCTGCTCAGTGTACCTCTTGCCATGCCAGTCTTCGTTTCAATTTTTAATCCACTTAACTCATTGATCGCATAAGCAGGCATTCCTTTGAGGCCTTTCTGTATTAGTTCTTGTTGGGTAGCATTCATAGATGAGCGGGCAGTAGCTTCAAACAGATTGTTAAATTAATTCAAACACGAAATTAATATTTCTCTGGAAATCATCCGCGCTACAAGTTGTTTTATTGTGATGCGTTCGTAAGAATATTCTATTTTTTACTATTCAAATAGTTGATATTTTGCGACATTTGAGGTGAATCATTGAAATTGCCAGCATGAAAATACTTATTCCAGGGCTCATTTTAGCGATTGCACTGAGTGGTTGCTACAAAGGTCAACGCGTAGATATCATTGTTCATAATGCGGATATCCATGTACTGAATGATGCGATGGATAAAGCCTCTGCTATGGCTATTGCAGACGGAGAAATTGTTGAAGTGGGACCGGAACGCGCGATTCTAAATAAGTATCACGCTCCTCAACTGTTAAACGCTGAACAAAAAGATGTTCTCCCCGGTTTGCACGATGCGCACACCCACATTATGGCTTTAGCTAAACAACGATTGATACTCGACTTAACAGCTACGAAGTCGTACGAGGCGATGCTCCAAAAAGTAAAAGAATACGCTTCAAACTCCACTTCCCCGGTTGTCTACGGCCGTGGTTGGGATCAAAGTTTATGGCCAGAGAGCGCGATGCCTGATAACCGTAAGTTGAACCAGCTTTTCCCTGATACGCCGGTGGTTCTGGGAAGAGTGGATGGACATACCATGCTCGTGAATCAAGCCATGCTATCGCTTGCACAAATAGACACAGCAACACAAGTCGAGGGTGGAGAGGTCATTACTAATCAACAAGGGGAGTTGACTGGTATCCTTATGGATCACGCAATTGACCATATTCAACCGCACTTGCCACAACCATCAACTGCCGCAATCATAGAGCAGCTCATGATCTTGCAACGCGAACTTTTTGCTTTAGGAATCACCAACATACATGAAGCTGGCTTGTCACATCGCGATTTGAACATATTAAAAGAAATGGCTCAAAGCGACCAACTACAACTCAATGTTTACGGTATGCTTTTCCCCTCAAAAGATAATATTGACTTTGCGGAGGAGCACGGTTATTATGAAAACGGACCACTTTCAATTCGAAGTTTTAAAATAGTGGCCGATGGTGCCCTCGGATCACACGGTGCCTGTATGATAGCACCTTACAGTGACACTTCAACTCATGGTTTCTTGCTGAAGTCACCAGCAGAGATCCAACGCATTTTTAACATTGGAAAATCACTCGATTACCAGGTCAATACGCACTGCATTGGAGACTCTACAAATCGACTGGTATTAAAATTAATCGACAGCCTGATGAGCGATCAACCCGATCACCGCTGGCGCATCGAGCACGCTCAAATTGTACATCCAGATGACTTCCAGCTATTCAACTCCTCGAACGTCATCCCATCAGTTCAACCCACACATGCCACAACGGACCAACGCTGGGCTGTAAATCGCATTGGAGAAAACCGTTTAGAAAATGGTGGGTACGCATACCGAAGCCTGCACAAACAAACAGGGATGCTGTTATTTGGTACTGACTTTCCAGTAGAATCATTCAATCCATTTGCAACTATTCACAGCGCTGTACAACGTAAAAACACAGAAGGCCAGCCGACAGATGGTTTTCTTTCAACTGAATCAGTTAGCTTATCCACAACGTTAAAAGCAATGACACTTTGGGCAGCATTCGGCAGTTTTCAAGAGCATAAGAGTGGTTCACTTCAAAAAGGAAAAGATGCTACGTTCGTCCTTCTCGATCAACCACTGAACAGTTCCTCAACATACGCTCCGAACTATTCCGCTCAAACCTACATAAAAGGCGAACGCGTTTACAACATGGACTTATAAAATAATATTTTACAAGTTCTGCAAATTCCGTATCTTTACAAGATAGAGGGGGTTTTTTTCGTTCCGTTTAAAAAAATATAAATGATGAGAACACTATTAGCTACGCTGACACTTCTGTTTGTTGTTTCATTGGGTTTCAGCCAATTTGGATTTCAATATAACGACAGCATTCTGGTAAAACGCGGAGGTGATACACTCGACTTTGCATGGGTTGGTGGATTGAGTCACGCACAATTTTCAACGATTGACGTCGATTTCGACGGACGTGAAGACCTCTTTATCTTTGATCGCAGTGCCAATCAAATCATCGTATTCCAGTCTATAGAATCGAATGGATCAGAATACTACAAATACATGCACAATGGTCATCAGCATTTCCCTTCGAACGTGCGTTACCGTGCCAAGATGGTCGATTACAACAATGATGGAAAGAAAGACTTATTCTGTTATGGGATTGGAGGGGTGAAGGTATATCGCAATACCGGTAACAGCACTGATGGACTCACCTGGGAATTGGAAAAAAATGTACTCGAATCAGAATATGCCAGTGGAAACATGAATAATCTTTACGTGAGTTCAACTGACATCCCTGCATATGTTGATGTGGACGGAGATTCAGACATCGACATCTTAACTTTTCACATTGGCGGTGAGCGCCTTGAATACCACAAGAACTTATCGATGGAAAATTACGGACACAGCGACTCGTTAGAATTCAAATTAAAAAATGAATGCTGGGGAAAATTTACCGAAAACGATCAAAACAACGGAATTACCCTCAACGATACTGACGGTCTCTGCGGTAATCCATCGTTGCCCGATCCAGAAAAAAGTGCACGACACTCAGGATCAACTGTTTTATCGTTGGATCTCAATGATGATCAAGTAATGGATCTCATACTCGGTGACGTTGCTCACAATAATCTCTCTGGACTGACCAACGGAGGTTCGGCGCCTAACCAAAACTCTGCAATGGTCAATTTAGATGTAAATTTCCCGAGCAACACCACTCCCGTTGATGTACCTATATTTCCCGCTGCGTTCTACGAAGACGTCAACTTTGACGGTACGAAAGATCTGATCGTGGGAACGAATGCCAATGGTGGATCTGAAAATCGCCGGAGCATTTGGTACTACAAAAATATCGGTACAAATACGCAACCGAACTTCACATTTGAAACGGAAAATTTCTTGCAAAATCAAATGATTGAAAATGGCAAAGGAACAATCCCCGTTCTCGTGGATTTGAATAATGATGGTCTCAAAGATTTATTAGTAGGATCTAATTTCCGATATAAAGATCCATTAGACAAAACATCGAAAATACAGTACTATCAAAATACAGGCACAGCAACAGCGCCTGAATTCACTTTTGTAGAAGATGATTGGCTTGGTCTTTCTAGTGAAGGGTACGGACTTCGAATGCACCCTGCTTTTGGAGATATCGACGGTGACGGCGACCAGGAAATGTTATTAGGAACAGAAGATGGCAAAATTCATCTTTATAATCGTACGGGAAATACTCCGAATGACTTCAGCTTTAGTACTATTAATTTCACTGATGCTAATGGAGATGTCATAGATGTTTTGAGTCATGCTTCACCGCAACTATTCGATTTGAATGACGATGGTTTACTCGATTTGATTATTGGAAGGCGTTCTGCAGGGATTTATTACTATGAGAACACAGGAACAGTCAACTCACCCGATTTTGAGCTCGTTACACAAGATCTCGGAGGAATTGACATGGGAACACAAATTTATCCGGACAACTATTCCGTTCCGCTATTTATTCGTCACAATGATACGACACATCTTTTTGCAGGTAATCGCGCTGGAACGATCTACTATTTTAATGAAATCGACGGGAATATTGCAGATGGAGATACTTTCAATCTAATTTCTGATGTATATGCCAACATTGAAACTGCTGCTTTTTCGGCTCCTTTCATTGACACGATCAGAGACAATAACCAGTATGATCTTTTTGTTGGGACAGATCTTGGAGGACTCTGGGCATATAAAGCTGAAGAATTCAGCGATCCTATCATTGCCGTAGACAATCATTTGTACAACAAGGAATTTCAAGTTTATCCAAACCCTTCCAAAGAAGGAATATTTCACATACGCATTGATGAACAGCAGACTGAATATCAGCTCCAAGTCATCAATAACCTCGGACAAACCATTCGTAAGGAACAACCGTTGTGGGGATCTGGTGTAATCAATTTAACAGGGCAAGGTAAGGGTGTTTATACACTTCTGATCAAAGATACTCATCAGCGCGTGGTGGAGACGCTAAAGCTCGTTATTCAATAACTAAAACTTAGTTTACAATTTTAGCTCCTGATAAACACGGAATTGTTGTTTAAATGATTGCGGTATTTCAGGTGTTGTCTCAAAAATACCGTAAATAGTAGCTCCAGATCCCGTCATTGCAGCATATTTGGCTCCGTATCTATAAAGCTGTTCTTTAAATCCTTTCAATTGTGGGTGGCTTTCAAAAATTCCGGGTTCAAAGTCATTCTGAACCTCGTTTTTCCACGATCCAACTGACCCTTTCAGTTGCTCTATCAAATCACCATGATCTTTATGTAGCTTTACATTTTTATAGGCAGCCAGAGTACTTACGTGTGTGCCATCATTCAACAGCACAACCGTAGATCCAGATAAATCCCGGTCAAACTCGTGCAGCACCTCTCCCCTGCCCGTTGCCAACTGAGGAGTATCTTTAATAAAGAAAGGACAATCAGAACCAAGTTGAGCAGCAAATCGAGTCAATTCCTCGTAGGATAAGTTAAGCTCAAAAAGTGTATTCAGTAACTGCAATACATGTGCCCCGTCAGAAGAACCGCCTCCGAGTCCACCTCCCATCGGAATATTTTTCTGCAGATGTATATGAACGTGAGGAATATCGTATTGTTCCTGAATCAGATCATATGCCCGATGACACAAATTATCACTTGATTTCCCAGGTATATCGAGACCAGAGGTTGAAAAAGCAAAGGATTCTGCTTCGACGATTTCCAGCACATCATACCACGGCAAGGGATACATAAGCGACTTTATTTCGTGATAGCCATCCGTTCTACGACGCAATAATTGGAGACCAATATTAATTTTGCAATGCGGGAAACATATCATAAATACAAAAGTAGAAATAGCTCACAATTTTTTGTAACTTTCGCCGCTCAAAATAGGAAATAATATGGCTACATACTTAGATTTTGAAGAACCGTTGAAAGCATTGGAAGATCAAATCGCTAAAGCGCGACAAATTGGTCAGGATGCTGAATTAGACATGACGGATAAAATCAATGCATTAGAGAAGAAATTAGCAGAGAAAACTGAAAATGTTTTCACGAACCTCACGCCCTGGCAGCGCGTTCAGCTTTCCCGACATCCAGAGCGCCCCTATACGCTTGCCTATGTTGAAGCGATTACCAATGGAACTTTTCAGGAACTGCACGGCGATCGCAACGTCAAAGATGATAAAGCCATGGTGGGTGGTTTTGGAGCTATTGACGGTAAAACAGTGATGTTCGTTGGACAGCAAAAAGGAATGAACACGAAAATGCGTCAGTACCGCAACTTTGGTATGGCGAATCCGGAAGGATATCGGAAAGCACTTCGTTTAATGCGTTTGGCCGAAAAATTTAACAAACCGATTGTCACTTTTATTGATACACCGGGAGCATTTCCAGGCCTTGAAGCGGAAGAGCGCGGACAGGGAGAAGCGATCGCACGCAATATTTACGAAATGATGAACCTGAAAGTGCCCGTTATTTGTATTATTATTGGTGAAGGAGCTTCGGGTGGTGCACTCGGGATCGGTGTGGGTGATAAAGTACTTATGCTCGAAAATACGTGGTACTCCGTTATTTCTCCGGAATCTTGTTCATCCATACTTTGGAGGTCATGGGACTACAAAGAACAGGCCGCTGAAGCACTCAAGCTCACATCCAGTAACATGAAAAAACTGAAACTCGTAGACGGAGTGATTAAAGAGCCGGCAAATGGAGCTCACCGCAACAAGGATGAGATGTTTGCAATCGTGAAACGCGAGATTAAGAGACAAATTACACTGTTGTCAAAGTTAGACCCCGCAGAGCGATGTGAAAAACGGATGGATAAATTTACGAAAATGGGAGTATTTAAATAGGACCTGCTGAAGTAGACAATTAATTTTTCCTGAAGCCTTTTGTAATTAATCGACAGTTTCGTGTGCATGGGATTTCGTTTAATTCACGCCTTACTTTTGGCAGTGGTCAGCAAAAAAAAAAATTTTAAGCGTTGTTGGTCAAAGTTCCAGACACCCGAGAAATTGTTATTGTAAACAAAGCCTTGCCCCAAAGGACTTGCTGGAGGATTAGTGAAAAATGTGTTTGAGGATGGATAGTTGTTCATAACACACCAGGTCCTCGTTGGTTATTGAGGTGATAAAAGGGCGCACCGTTTTTTGCGTATTATCTGTTCATGTAAGGTTAAAACGAGATAGTTGAACGACCAAAAAGTGTTTGTTCAATCCAGGAATAAAATTCATAAATCACTAATAAACAATACGCGATTTTTAACCCAAAGCAAAATATCTTAGAAAAGGTCGAACTAGCAGATCTTTTTATAAAAAAAGAGGGCGCGATTGCGTCCTCTTCTTTTTGCTGTTGTTTGTGTATGGTCATAGACCAGGAAGTAGAACTCCATTCAGGAGTTCGCTGTAAAAATCATAATGTGCCGTTCTCATTATGTGTTTCCTCTATTACTTGATTATTGAGTTCTTGCTTTTCTTTTTCAAACTTGTAGTAAGAATAAGCGTCGCATGTAGAATGTCCACCGCCACATCCCCATAGGAAAAAGCCAGTTGCACTAAATGCTACAATTCGTTTAACGGATCGAAATACTTTCATTACAGATTAGTTTTATAGTTTTTCTTTGTTGTTTATTGTACAGGGCATATCAGTTTCAATATTCCATAAAAAAATTCAACTTTTTTATAAAAATATCGGTTCTGCCCTACTTAAAATAAAGCTATTCATACATCTTTTTTTACGCACGAATCACTTCCCGTTCTCTGTTTAACAAAACAGATTAAACAATGCTTAAGGAACGAACAGCAGATCCCTACAGGTCACACATCTACTTTCCGTTGATCAAAATCGTCTCTATGCAAGTACCAAGGCGATACCTTACCAATAAATGCGGTCAGTAACTTCTTCTAGTGTTGAACAAGTACTTTTTTGGTATACGTTTTATTATTGATAAAAAGTGTTACCGCGTAGATACCGTCTTCAATAAATTCGGGTAGTTTTACATTTTCGGTATACTGACCACCCTCGAAGTTTCCAATTACTTCATAATGCATCGAACGACCCTGTAAATTTATGAGGTTGAACGCTACTTTTGCTGGTTCTTGCATACTGTAACGCAACGTGACCGCATGAGCATCGACCACATACCCTGCAGTGAACATTTCATTTTCCTGATTGAACTGTTCGTCTTCAAGGTGCGCTGAAGGATTCGTGAATACATGATTGGATAGATAGATCACGTCACCAGAATTACCGTTTGCTCCATCAGCCTTATTGGTAGCCACATAAAATGTCACCTCTTCTGCAGTCGCTGGGGCATCCCAGTCAAAACTCCACGAAGAGAGCTGTGTACCCGCTTGTTCGTGCGTCACATAAGTACGGCCGAGGCCTGAAATCATTTGCGTATTCGTTGCATCCGTGATTGTGAAACTCCCAGCCATGTCATCATTTTGATCGAGCGCAACGACTTGAAAACCATTTCGTACCCCTGTATCTGTTAGTTCCAGGGTAACGGTTTGTGTACTTCCAGGATTAAAAGTTGTTCCACCTCCACTCAGCGTGAGCTCATTGATACCATTATTACCATCCTGTGTATTTCCTGTATGGCAATCTGTACAGTTACCTTCACCCGGAGCACCTGTTTTTCCTGATGGCGGACCTGTCGAATTTAGCTGCCTTTCCTGGTGAAATTTTTCATATTGTTTTTTCACTGTTCCACTGGAAAACAGGAGTAAAGCAAGTACTCCCCCACTCATAATAATTCCTGCTACGATTGTATTTTTTTTCTTCATAACTTCAATAATGTTTTAATTCCTTTTTTTAGTTGTATAATTTACCTTGTTGCTTCCAACATTCAATCGTTTGAATGGTTGAATCACTTAGTTTAGCGCCATCTTTTGGCATTGGAGATACACCACTTTCATGACGCATCACCCTTAAAATCATTTTGGTTTCTGCCTCAATCTGATCGTAAGTGACAAAACGATAACCAGCGCTAGCCGTATTCTCATCGTGACATCCACTGGTCGAACAATTAATGGATAAGATGGGTTTCACTTCATTCACAAATGAGACCGTTGAGTCACAATTATCTTCAACCGGCGTAACACTTTCTACTTTGTCTTTACGACAAGAACACAGCGCCAGAAAACCAACAGTAAAAAAGATCAATAATCGCATAATTAATATTTAAATGTTCTTGTGATACTAAACCCAAAACGAAATGCTCCCTCCAACCAATCCGACTGTGTCAGTGCTATGTACTGAAGCTCGCTCATACCTCTGGCATTTGTAAAGTTGAGTGTAAACGTATGTCCATTGGTCAACCATTCCAGAGCCACTCCTGCACTATTTTTATAATCATTTCTGATTGATGTATCGTGTATATTATAAAAGTATTCAGCTATTAAACCAATCTTCTTCGTGATGCGTATTCGCGCCGCTCCACCAACAGAAAATAAACCGTTGACATCATTTTGTGCAACAAGGTTTCGGTGAACATAAGTTGGCATCAGCGCCATACTAAAGCGCGGATGGAACTTGCGTGATATTGTTAATTGCGAACCATACATGAGCCGGTGGGAAAAACGATCAAAATTCGTTACCGATGAAATGTCTTCTGAGGCAGACATGTAGGTTCCATATCCAGTACCTGTTATGGCCATTGAAACAGGGATACTATTGTCCTCCTTTTGTCTAAGAATACGGTATTTCGCAAACCCTTCTAGAATTGAGCTGTATGGACCACTTCCTTTAAGTCGCGCAATCCCTATCATCAAATTATCCGTAATCCCAAAATCAAAACCAAAGCGAATATCAGCCGCATTGTCAAATCCAAAAGCCGATTGAACACCACCTTTGTCTCCGAGTGCGTCACCAAATCGATGGGCAATGATATAACGCCACTGTCGTTTTTTTAAGGTTTGCGTCGAGTGGCCATTAATGACATGGATATTCGAAAAGGTTTCTGATACCTCATCCTCTGATTGTGCGAAAACTCCGCACTGAAGTAACAAAATCAATGATAAAACTGAAGTTATATGTTTCATTTTTGTGCTAATTCTTTGATGTAAGCCATTAAATCCTCCAACTGCTCATTGGACATTTTTTCTTTGGTGTAAAGTGGCATGTATTGTTTTCTCCCGGTAATTGGATAAGTTCCCCAGCGAATAACTTGATAAATAGACTCGTCGTCATAACCTTCTTTATTACGCCATAAATAACGCCCTGATAATACGTCATCATTCAACTCAAGGTATGTTACGCGAGCATTTTCATGACAAAACATACACGCTTCACGATATATTTTCTCGCCATTTCGAGGGTCTCCATTAGCGCCGTAAAGGCGTTTGTTCTCGTTCATTGCCCCTGTGAATGTAGCACCATATTGGTGCACGTATTTAGTTTTGATCAGCGTTAGCGCCTCTTCTTGATTTACATCCTGATTGACCGCGTTCTCTATAACCGTCCTTTCCTTCCTGGAAAGATGAAGATCTTCTATTCTTAATTCTTCCCGTTTGTAATAATGCATGATTGCATTCAGTTCCCAATCCTTCAACGGACGGCCTGATGCACAATATTCAGCGCAGAGCTGTACGGCATTCGCCAGGGTATCTTTAGCATTATCCACTAAACTCCCATACTTTTTATAGTAATCTCCATTATAGAAAGACGATCGATTATAGATCCCATAAAATGTGGATCCTGCCGTAAAAGGCATATCATTGTTGGTAAGGTAATCTAATCGGTCCTGTGGATTTTTATTTGTAATGACTTTTTGTTCTTTCTGTAGATTGTGACAGTCCGTACAGTTGAAGTAAGGGGAAATCAGCTTTCCTTTATGTTCCTTATAATCCGCTTTTCCTTCACGAATGAGTTTTTCACCAACCCGTGCCAGACTATCATCAAATTTTTTCAGGTAATGCTGCGGCTGGTCACCCCCAAGGGCTAGTTCTAAATCAGTTACCGTAAATTCCCCTAACTTTTTAATCGGAACAGTAGCAGTTGTGCTATTCTCCTGTTGAATCACAAAACCGTAACTCCCAATTCCGATGAGGACTACAATTAAATAAAATGACTTCCTTAACTTCATCATACTGAAACAATAAACGTTAAAAATAAACAAAAAGTTTGCTCTCTGATAGAAAAAATAAATTTTCTAATCAAAAGTTGATTCACTTGTTCCTTCAAAGTTAGAACCAATGATAACCGAAAGAGTTCTCTTATATTTGCGATTAAATAAGACAATTATGTTCGATAAAAATATGATGGAAAAGTTGCAACAAATGCAACAGCAAGCTTCAGCATCAAAGGAAAAATTAGCTGCTGTAAAAGTTAATGGTGAGGCCGGTGGTAATCTGATCTCCGTCGAGATGGATGGGAATCGCAAACTCACAAATCTGGAAATCAATGCTCCATTGGATCAAATAGAAAAAGAGGATCTGGAAGATTTGCTTAGTGTAGCGCTCAATCGCGCTTTAGATGCAGCTGAAAAAGTAAATGAAAAAGAAATGCAGCAGGCCGCTAAAGGCATTTTACCCGGGATGTAATGGATAAGTCAGCATTGCGCAAAATCTACAAAAAGAAGCGAAAGGAGCTGACATCTGATGAACGCGAAGAGGCTTCAATAAAAATTGCACTGAATCTTGCAGCAAAATGGGATTTTAAGCAATTAACCATCAGCTGCTTCCTTCCTATTCAACGTCTAAATGAAGTCAATACAGCACCGTTGATGCAGAAATTGGGGATCGAAAACAACCTTTGTGCTCCTGTAGCAGATTTTAGCAGCACAACAATGATTCATCGCTTGATCGATGACGCCACGCTTTTAAAACACAATGACTGGTCGATCCCCGAGCCCGTCAACGGTGCTATGGTGAGTCCTGAAGCGCTCGATGTTGTCATCGTTCCGCTACTCATCTCAGACCAAAAAGGATATCGTGTGGGGTACGGAAAGGGTTTTTATGATCGTTTTCTAAGCCAATGCAAAAAATCGTGTCTTTTCGTAGGTATTAATTATTTTGAACCCATTTCAGAAATAACGGGCACTCACAAAAATGATATGGCATTGCACTTTACAGTAACGCCATCCTCAATCATTGAACATGGATCAACGTAAGAAACAAGGTCGATTTCACCTATTTGGTATCGTAAGCATACCAACGCTGGTTGCTGCAGGTATGTTGAGTGAAAGCTTTTGGGTGACAGGTTTATTATTTGTGCTTTTTATACTCATCTTTTTAGTCCTTTTTCGCTCTTAGGTGTCGACTTCTCCTTCAACGTCTCAACCTTGTATTTACGTAAAAAAAATAGCTTTCATCTAATTAAATTTTAACATTTGGAGGGTGTTACAACTATTTTTAACAAAAAAACATTTCGCAAATTGAAAACAAATTAAGATATTTGGACTGGCAGGATTGCTACCGCCCGGTAGCATTGCTCCAATAAGTAGTTTTAGCACAGTAAAGCCTCCTGTTTTCAGGGGGCTTTACACTTATAGGACTTGATTAATTCGCTTATTTTTTTTCTGAAAAACAATTTCATCGCCTCTTTCTTTCCTTTTTAACAATTGGCCTATAGGTGAAGCCATCTAAATAGCAAGCAATAGGAACCCTTGAATTCTTACTTTTCCAAGTGCGGGTCCGAGTAAAATCCATTGGTCATCCAGCTGGACAAGTGCACCTGGCTGACACTCTTTATAAGCACGCGACAGCTTCAATTGATCTAGTTGACTGTATTGATGTTGCAGCTGTTTCCACTGGTGGTGCATGCGCTCAATTTCGCGCTGGACCATTTCACGACTCGTTTCATACTTGTCCCCGGCACTACTTTTGGTGTCTCCATCGCGCGATTGTATCAAACCTTGAAGATCCTCTTTTGCTGTCAGTATTCGCTGCTCAACAATCGTTTTTAACTCCTGAATCAATACTGATTTCTCCATTGTTCTATGACTCCGTTTTATGCTGTGATCGCTTCAAAATCTTGATAAAATAATGGATAGGACTTTCGAATCGCATCTGGTGCCTCAATAAAAATAGCTGATTCTGATCGCAAAGCGAGAAGAGACAACGCCATAGCCATTCGATGGTCATGATGTGAATGAACGGTCCCACCTGCGATAGCTGCTCCTTTCTGTAACCCGTTAATAATCAATTCATCTCCATCTCGCTTAAGGACAACACCAAGTTTCGCGAATTCATCAATAAGTGCCTGCGCACGATCACTTTCCTTGTGAGCTAAACGGTGGACACCCGCGATACTTGACTGACCTTCAATCATGGCTGCAAGCGCAACGAGAGGAGGAAATAAATCCGGACAATGCGTCGCATCAAAATGAAAAGGCTGAAGATTTCCCCGGCGAACATGCAGTTCACCTTCTTTCCAGGCATAATATCCGTTTGCTTTGGTTACTACATCCAAAATAGCGCGGTCAGCCTGAATCGTATTTCGCTGAAGTCCGCTCAACTTCAATTCGCCTCCGATAAGCGCCGCGACGATAAGAAAAGCAGCCCCACTCCAGTCGCCTTCAACATCGTAAACAGCTAACCGTTGAATGGATTGATTTCCTTTCACATAAAAGGTATTAAAATTATGATGTTCAACCTCAAGACTAAATTCCCGCATAATTTTCATGGTCATCTCCACATAGGGAATACTTTTTAGATCCTTTACGTTGATCGTTAAATCGAAAGGTAAGAATGGAGCTACAATTAAGAGTCCAGTCAAGAGTTGGGAGCTCGTCGAACCATCTATTTTCAACGAATTGGGTTTGGTGGCGCCAGCAATAACCAGTGGAAGCTTACCATTATTACAGTTTACATGCTTCCCCATTTGTTGTAAGGCATCCACAACCATATCCATAGGCCGATTTAAAATCGATCCCGTACCTTTGACGGTAAATGATTGATCTGTCAGCAAACTAAAGGCACTAAATAAGCGGGTACTCAGTCCTGCTTCACCACAATTGATCGTATATTTTTTTTCAAGGTTAAAATTACTTTTTACGTGAACGAGACCATCCTGTTGTTGCACTGAAGCCCCAAGTCGTTCAATAACATTAAATGCAGCAACCACATCATCGCACGCTGTTATTTGGTTCAATGTCACGCCGCTTTTGGATAAAGCAGCAAGCGCGATAGCTCGTTGTGCATAACTTTTAGATCCTGGTACTTGAACATTTCCTTGGACCAATTGGCGAGGTGTAATGCTTTTTTCTTGATTCATCCTGATTATTTCAATGAAAATTTGCGAATCAGTTCCCAAAGCACAACTCCAGCGCATACGGAAACATTGAGACTATGCTTAGTTCCAAATTGAGGAACTTCCAAAACCTTGTCCGAAGCATCCACAACATGCTGTTGTACGCCATCGACTTCGTTACCCATAATTAGGGCGTACTTGTTATCCGTTCTTACATCCAGGTCTTGTAAAGCAGTTGTTTCCTCTGTCTGCTCCACCGCACAAATCGTGAATCCCTCTTCCTTTAATCTTGTTACAAGTTCATCAATAGCTTCAATATATTCCCATTCAACCGACTCTGTCGCTCCCAAAGCCGTTTTTTGTATTTCGCGATGAGGGGGCTGTGCAGTGATACCACAGATATAAATCTTCTCAACATTGAAAGCGTCTCCTGTTCGAAAAAAGGTCCCTACATTGGATAAACTCCTGATGTTGTCCAACACCAGAACAATAGGGAATTTTTCCGCCTTTTTAAAGTCCTCCACAGAGGGGCGATTGAGTTCCCATAGTTTTAGTTTTCTGTTCATAAATTTTCAAAAATGTTGGAAATTTATTGTTGCACTCCCCAAACGTTCCTTGTATTTTTACAGTTCGCAAAATAACATAAAGTATTTCATTTTGGCCAAAAGAAGTAAAGAAAAAAAGTCGAGCGAAACACCGCTCATGAAGCAATACAACAAAATAAAAGCAAAACACCCCGGAGCCTTGTTATTGTTTCGCGTGGGAGACTTTTACGAAACTTTTGGCGAAGATGCTGTAAAAGCCGCGAAAATATTAGGTATTATTTTGACGAAGCGAAAGAATGGTGCTGCCTCACACATTGAATTGGCTGGGTTTCCTCACCATTCTCTTGAAGTTTACCTCCCAAAACTAGTGAGGGCTGGAGAACGCGTTGCTGTCTGCGATCAATTGGAAGACCCGAAGATGACCAAAAAAATCGTAAAACGGGGCGTTACAGAACTGGTTACCCCCGGTGTTGCGATGAATGATCAAGTCCTGGAGCAGAACAAAAACAACTTTTTGGCTGCAGTTCACATAGGTAAAAAGAAAAATGGGGTTGCATTTTTGGATATTTCAACGGGAGAATTCTTAGCAGCTGAAGGCAACTTCGATTACATTGATAAGGTATTGCAAGGATTTGAACCGAGCGAAGTTTTATATTCCAAACAACAGCATAACAAGTACGAGGAATATTTTAGCGATCGTTTTTACACTTTTAAGCTTGAAGATTGGGTTTTCACTGAAGATTTTGGTCGGGAAACACTATTGAACCATTTTGGCACCAAAAATCTGAAGGGATTCGGTGTGGATAATTTATCGCATGGAATAGTAGCTGCCGGAGCCATACTACATTATATATCTGAAGCCCAACACGATAAAGTCGGTCATATCACTAAAATCAGTCGTATTGAGGAGGACAAGTACGTGTGGCTCGATCGTTTTACAGTGAAAAACCTCGAGTTAGCGCATCCTCAACACGAAAACGGCGGAACGTTACTCGGGGTAATTGACGGTACCGTTACTCCTATGGGGGGTAGACTGATGAAACGATGGGTATTACTTCCCCTGAAAGAAAAATCTCAAATTGACCAGCGCCTGGATGCAGTAGGTGCACTCATTGAACACGAAGAACTTCGTTATGAAATAGGAGAACGACTTAAAGCAATCAATGACCTTGAACGACTTGCTTCGAAAGTAGCCGTAGGAAAAATCAATCCGAAAGAGGTTAATCAATTGAAAAAAACCCTGCAGCAGATTCCTCCGATTATTGATCTATTGCAAACGACAAAAGAGAAAGCTTTACTCTCCATTGCAGATCGACTAAACCCTTGTCATCAATTACTCGAGATCATTAATGAACAGCTGTTTAAAGACGCGGCCATTCAAGTTGGTAAAGGTCAAGTAATTGCAGATGGCTTTAACGAAGAATTAGATGAATATAGAGCACTCTCAAATTCAAGTCGGACTTTCTTAGAGCAACTCCAACAACGCGAATCAGAACGAACGGGGATCACGAGTCTCAAAGTCGCTTTCAACAATGTATTTGGATACTACATTGAGGTGCGCAACACGCACAAAGATAAAGTACCCGAAGAATGGATTCGAAAACAAACATTGGTGAGTGCCGAACGCTACATTACAGAAGAACTTAAGGAATACGAACAGAAAATTTTAGGTGCGGAAGAAAAAATATTGGTTTTAGAGCGCCAGCTTTTCCAGGATTTGGTGTTCACCATGGCAGATTATATCAATCCCATCCAGTTTAATGCTCAATTACTGGCTCAGCTAGATGGTTTAAATGGATTTGCCAACATCTCTCAAAAAAATGCATACGATCGGCCAAACATCACCGAAGACTATAGCTTGAACATTAAAGAAGGACGTCATCCTGTTATCGAACAACAAATGCCACTGGGTGAAGCCTATATCCCCAATGATATTTATCTCGATAACGACAGTCAGCAAATTATGATGATCACCGGACCTAATATGTCTGGAAAAAGTGCGCTACTCCGTCAAACTGCGCTGATTAGCTTAATGGCTCAGATCGGTTGCTATGTCCCGGCAAAACAAGCAGACCTCGGTATTGTCGATAAAGTATTCACCCGAGTAGGTGCGTCGGACAACATCTCTTCAGGAGAATCAACCTTCATGGTAGAGATGAATGAAACCGCAAGTATTCTGAATAATTTATCCCCTCGCAGTCTGGTACTTCTCGATGAAATTGGTCGCGGCACCTCCACTTATGACGGAATTTCGATCGCATGGGCGATTGCAGAATACATCCACCAGCATCCATCTGCACATTGTAAAACGCTGTTTGCTACCCATTATCATGAGTTAAACGAAATGACTAATAAATTTCCCCGCATTAAAAATTTCACTGTGGCTGTAAAAGAAGTAGGAACAAAAATCTTATTCTTGCGCAAGCTAGTTGAAGGCGGAAGCGAGCACAGTTTTGGTATTCATGTAGCTAAACTTGCGGGCATGCCGAATCCGGTAGTTGAGCGTGCCTCTAAGATGTTAAAAGAGTTAGAAGCCTCCAATCGTGGAAATGATCGCGAAAAAGTAAAAGAAGCCGGCGAAGCAGATGATATGCAACTCAGTTTTTTTCAACTCGACGACCCTGTATTAGAACAAATTCGGGAAGAAGTTGAAAATATGGACATTGACACTCTGACTCCTGTAGAAGCACTATTCAAATTAAATGAAATTAAAAAGCTCACTGGAGGAAAGAAAAACTAAACAAGCTTCTGCAATGATCATCTTTTCACTATTGTAATAGGATGGATAACTTGTTTCGAATTAAAGGCGTATATTTTTTTCTGAAAAAAATTTTGTTTTAACGGTCTTAGGAAAATAAATTACTCTTATATTTGTGCCCGCAAAAGAAAACGATCTTTTAAAAATTTAGGACTTAATATTTAGAGTTTAGAGTTGATGTTCTAAACTCACAACTCTAAACTTTAAACTAACATAAGCGAGAGTAGCTCAGCTGGTAGAGCACAACCTTGCCAAGGTTGGGGTCGCGGGTTCGA
>CAYFTH010000034.1:0-5230 GCA_964346075.1 uncultured Fluviicola sp.
CACGAAATTGATTGATGCTTAATCAAAATATGTTTAAATTTAGAGCATTGTGGATAAGCCGTATCTGCTTTCCTCAACCTTCTCACAATCTGAATTATAATTCTCACTTCCGAAGTTCAATCATACTATGGCGCACGAAAGAATTGAAGTTGATTTACCTCTTGCAAAAGCATACGATTTGCTCTGCAATCCTGTTCATTATACAAAATTTTTAAACAGAATTGATGAAATTGAAAAGGTCAATTCTCAGACATTCGATTATAAAACCAATATTGGAGCCGAGGAGTTTCAATGGACTACAAACGTTATTGACAATCTTCGTAATACACGATTTGCCTGGATAACGATCAACGGAAATCTGAATCAAACCGGAACCATTCGATTTACGCCTTTGGATAACGGAAAACGTACTCGAATCGATTTTTCCCTCGATTATCGTACATTTTTCGGTGAACCAGAGGAAGAACTTGCTAATTTTATTGAAGGACTGCCACAGCAACTGAAAGTTGACCTGGGAAAATTCAAAGAATTGGCTGAAACAGATACATTTAAAGATGAACAAACAGAAAAAGAGGGTAGCGAAGTAACCGCTTAATCTTCTTGTTCCAGACTTTTTTAAATGCGCACTTCTGTCGAGGTGCGCATTTTTTATTTCCTGTTCTAAAAGTACCGGTAATCTATTCAGATTTGCCTGATAACAACCTATCCAACTTCAATCATAAGTTGATGACGCAAAGCGGGCCACTATCGTTTGATGAATTTAAAGACTCGAACCTTTCTAACTCACCTCATTATCTTGTTGTCGGCCATCCGATTTCGCATTCATTATCTCCGCTGATGCACAATATTTCTCTTCAGCACCATTCCATAGATGCAGAGTATATAGCTGTTGATCTCACCCCACAAGCACTTCCTGAATTTATAGCCTGGTTAAATAACGAGAATTTTCTTGGCTGCAATATTACAATCCCGTATAAAAAAGAGTTTTTGAATGTGCCGGATGAGCTTTCACCTGAAGTGCATGCTGTTGGTGCGATGAATACTGTTTCAAAAAATGAAAGTGGCCATATCATAAAAGGTTCAAATACAGATATCTATGGCTTCAAAGTCCCTCTTGATGACTACGAAAACGTTCTAGATTATAGCCGTGCCATTATTTTTGGATCAGGTGGTGCAAGCCTTGCCGTACAGTATGCATTAATGGAACTGAACTTTGAAGAGGTCATCATTGTATCTCGATCACCCAGAACGGTAACACCTCTTCGGGAATCGCTCTACACAAGGGTTGTAGATTATACGCAATGGCAGAGTTTTGCAGATGAAACTGAATTATATGTCAACACCACACCTTTGGGCATGGGAAAATGGAATGGCAAAAGCCCGGTTGAGATTCATGATGCAGAATTCTTGGAAGACAGAATTTGCTATGATCTTGTTTATAATCCTTTGAAAACTAAATTTTTATCAATTTCTGAGTCTGCAGGTGCCGAAATAATTGGTGGTCTGGATATGCTCATTCATCAGGGAAGCCGGTCGTTTGAGATATGGACCGGCTTTACATTTCCATTTGAAAAAGTAAAATCTCAGCTCATCAATCATCTTGTCAGTTAATGATCTTTTATTCGCCTAATATCATAAATGAAATAAAAGGTGTAGAAGCCGGCTTTACCTACGCGTTAAGAGATAAATTCAATGTGAATGCATCTATACCGGGGCTTAATTTTGGAGAAAATACAGATGTTACGCAGTCGGTTGTTGCAGATAATTTTAACAGACTCAATAACGAAATTCGACATACCGGCAGAATGGCGCTGGCAGAACAAGTTCATGAGTCTGATACCCATGTAGTTAGTGAATCTGGGTTTTATAAAGGCGTTGATGGACTTATTACTACAGAGCAAAATCTCTTAATAGGAATTAAAGCGGCAGACTGTGCAGCATTACTTATGGCAGATAGAGAGAAAAGCGTTATTGCAGCGATACATGCGGGCTGGCGGGGTGCAGCTTCCAATATTTTGCCTAAAGCCATTGAAGAAATGAAAGCTCAGGGAGCAAATACAAAAAATATTTACTGCTACATTTCAGCCTGCATATCGCTGAATAATTTTGAAATAGGTGAGGAAGTTGCCAAACAGTTTCCCCCTTCCTTCATTGATCGGACAATTGGTAAAAAGCCACATCTGGATTTAAAAAAGTTTCTTGAACAACAACTCTTAGACAAAGGCATTAAACGGTCCAATATTGAGATTGATTCCCGGTGTACGATTAATGATTTGTCATTTTATTCTTTCAGAAGAGAACGCGATAAAGCCGGACGCATGTTAGCATTTATTAAACAAACCAGAATTTAATTCATAAAGCGTGCGCATTAGTTTTTCCCAAGGCTATGATGCTGATTTGCCAGAGGGACACATCTTTCCCATGAAAAAGTTTGTTGTTCTGCATCAGCATCTTCTTAACCGAGGTATAATTTCTAAAAAACAGGTTATTGAACCATCACTGGCTGATTTCACATCGCTTTGCAGCGTTCATACTCAGCGTTACGCATCAGCGGTCTGGAATGGAACACTTACACGTAAAGAAGAACGACGAATGGGGCTTCCATGGAGTAAAAGTCTTGCCATCAGGTCTAGATTAGCTGTTCAGGGAACTCTAAATGCAGGCTTGATGGCGTTACAGGACGGAATATCCGGGAATCTTGCAGGAGGTACTCATCATGCAATGCCGGATTTGGGTGAAGGCTTTTGTGTTTATAATGATGTGGCAGTCGCTATCAAAGTGCTTAAACAAGCCATGTGGGTTAAGAAAGTGCTCGTGATAGACTGTGACGTTCATCAGGGAAACGGAACGGCTGAGATTTTCAAAAATGATGACGATGTTTACACATTTTCAATTCACGGAGAAAAAAATTACCCTTTCAAAAAGCCGCCATCCACTAAAGATATTGGTCTTGTTGATAATACAGGTGATGCAGATTATATAAATATTCTTACAGATGCACTATCGGAGATCTTTACCGAGTTCGAACCAGACCTCATTTTTTATCTGGCCGGTATAGATCCACTGGAAACCGATCATTTTGGTCGGTTATCACTCACAAAAAATGGCTTAAGAGAGCGGGATCATTTAGTCATTTCGACGGCTGCCGATAAGGATATTCCTATTGCGCTTCTGCTTTCAGGCGGATATTCGCCTTCAGTGCGGGAAACTGCCGAAAATCATGCAGTTCTTTATGAATCTGCTTCAGAAATCTATTCGTCCCGATTTAACTAGAAATTTTTCTATTTTGACGACCATAATGAAGCAAAAAAGTGACGGGTCCAATCATAAGCGTATTTCCATTCTGGGAGCAACCGGTTCAATCGGGACACAAGCTCTTGAAATTGTTGCCGGCAAGCGAGAATCCTACCACATTGTTGGTCTCACGGGCCATTCCAACTGGAAAAAACTTTCTGCTCTTGCGAATGAATTTCAGCCCGAATGGCTCATTTTAACGGATGAATCCAATCGCAGGCAATTTGAAGATTCGCTCAGCTATTCACCGAAGCAAATAGATTATAGTGCAGATGCACTTCGTGAAATGTCGAAGGATTCAGAAACTGATCTTATCTTAAATGCCTTGGTTGGGTTTGCAGGGTTCAGTTCAACGTTTGAAGCGTTAAAAGCCGGAAACAAAGTAGCTTTAGCGAATAAAGAATCACTTGTTGTTGGTGGTGAACTGCTGACGTCTATTCCGGGATTCTATGAGCAGCTTATTCCTGTTGATTCTGAACATTCCGCAATGTGGCAATGTTTAGTTGGCGAAAATATGGAAAGTATCGAAAAAATTGTGATTACTGCCAGTGGAGGACCCTTCAGAGAATATAGCAAAGATAAGATGCGTTCTATTACAGTGGAAGATGCACTGAATCATCCTAACTGGGAGATGGGTAATAAAATTACTATTGATTCTTCTACGATGATGAACAAAGGATTGGAAATCATTGAAGCCCATTGGCTTTTTAATATTGATATAGAATTAATTGAGCCTGTAATTCATCCGCAAAGTATTATTCACTCGATTATTGAGTTCAAAGATGGATCATCAAAAGCACAACTTGGGCCGCCTGACATGAAGGTGCCCATTATATATGCGTTAAGTTACCCAAACAGGCACACACTTAACGTTCCAAGGCTTGACTATCAAAAACGAATGAGCCTGACATTTGAACCAGTCGACTTTGATAAATTTCCCTGCGTGCAAATTGCTATCGATGCGGTAAAGGAGGGAGGCATCAAACCGGCGGTAATGAATGCGGCCAATGAAGTTGCTGTAGAACGCTTTTTAAACAAAGAAATTCGGTATATTGATATACCTGTACTTATTGAAAAAGCTATCAATAATTTCAACCAAACAGACATTACATCACCCGACGTCCTTTTCGAAATTGACAAGGAAACACGAATTTTTGCTAAAACACTACTTAAGTAAGTCATGGACTGGATTATAAGCATTTCATCAACGATTGCTATATTTGTAGCAGCAATATTCATTTTGGTTACAATTCATGAATTGGGTCACTTTTTGGCTGCAAAGTATTTTAAAATGCGTGTAGATAAGTTTTCTATAGGCTTTCCACCTAAAATATTCAGTTTCAAAAAAGGCGAAACTCAGTATGTACTCGGAGCTACACCTCTGGGTGGATATGTTAGCATTGCCGGAATGATTGATGAATCAATGGATGATGAGTTTCTTGAACAAGAACCAAAGGAAGACGAATTTAGAAGTAAGCCTGTCTGGCAGCGTATGATCGTGATCACCGCAGGTGTGATCTTTAATGCTATTCTGGCTGTCATCATTTATACTGGTATAGCCCTTTCTTATGGCGAAGAAGTGATTCCAATTGAGTCAGTAGATAATCTTTACATTCCCGAAGAATCAGTAGCCCATGATATCGGTTTCAGGACCGGTGATCGAATTATCGGTATCAATGGTGAGCGCGTCGAATATTTTAACGACATATTTAATCCTGCAGCTATTACCGGACGCAACCTGTCATTCATGATTGTTCGTGATGGATCAGTACAGAATTTATCAACACCGCCGAATTTCCTTGATCAAATAGGTGAAGAAGGCTTTCTGAATCAAAATAACACGCTACCAAGCCGAATATCGATGGTCTTGGAGGGAAGCCCTGCAGAGGAAGCCGGTTTTGAGCCCGGAGATCAGGTAGTATCAATAAACGGTGAA
>CAYFTH010000034.1:5330-27592 GCA_964346075.1 uncultured Fluviicola sp.
TTTGTGGGAATTCTCCAGGGTATAGGAATGATGTTTTCCGGAGATATATCAGTGAGACAGAACCTGGGTGGGCCTGTTGCAATTGCCAGCGTAACTAAACAGGCAACAGATTCTCGTGGATTTTTGGGCTTTTGGGAGATTACTGCATTTCTAAGCATTACGCTTGCCATTATGAACATGCTGCCAATACCGGCTCTTGATGGCGGACACTTTATGTTCTTACTTTATGAAGGGATAACACGTCGTGAACCCAGTGCCAAAGTGCGAATGGGACTGCAACAAATTGGTTTTCTTTTCCTGATCGGGCTTATAATACTCGTCACATTTAATGATATTTTGAGGACATTCGGAAGTTAGTCTATGATTTCAAAAGAAGGTTTTGGTACTATAGCTGTAGTCATTGTTTTCTCCGGAGTTGTGTCGTTTGGTGCTTCATTCCTGCCTGATTTACTTGCATATTTTATCTATTCTGCTTTAGGTATACTTTGCTTTTTGACCATTTATTTTTTTCGTGATCCTGATAGAGAAACTCCGGATGACGATTCTCTGATCATTTCTCCAGCAGATGGAAAAGTAGTGCTCATTAAAAGCGTTGAGGAGTCTGAATACATGAATCAGCCTGCAACCCAAATAAGTATATTTCTATCACCTCTGAATGTTCATGTAAACCGTGTGCCTTTTTCAGGCGACGTGGAATATGTGAAATATTCTCCCGGCCAGTACCTAATGGCCTGGGAAGACCACGCTTCTGAACTTAATGAACGGGCTCATTTTGGAGTTAAACACACATCAGGTACGAAAATGCTGTTTAAGCAAATTACCGGTTTTCTGGCACGACGTATTGTTTTTTATTTAGAAGAAGGTGACGAAGTGAAAGCGGGGGAGAGATTCGGCATTATGAAATTTGGTTCCCGAATGGATCTGATACTTCCAGAAAATGTAGATATAATGGTTAAAAAAGGTGATAAAACTGTAGCTGGTGAATCGATTATTGGTAAAATACGATAACCCCTATGAAATATCCGATTCAAAAATTAAGACTGAAGCGTAAACGTCAGAAACGTGAGCGTAAACCTATTCCGCGAATCGTAATACCCAGTTTTTTTACTTTAATGAATCTTTTTTGTGGTTTTCTTTCGATCATAATGGTTGCTGAAGGAAACCTGATTTTTGGTGCATGGCTTATTGTAACTGCCGGACTCTTTGACGCTCTTGATGGATTTATGGCGCGTCTGGCAAATGCTACGAGTGAATTTGGAATTGAGCTTGATTCGATAAGTGACGTTGTTTCTTTTGGCGTTGCACCGGGATTTTTACTCTATTCATTCGTTCTCAATGAAATTACTATCATTGGGATAATCCTTAGTGCATTACCGCCACTATGCGGAGCTATTCGCTTGGCACGTTTTAACGTGGATTCTAAATATGCTACATTCGACTTTTACAAAGGCCTTCCTATCCCTGTGCAGGCTGCGATGGTCTCAGCTCTTTACCTTACATTTAACAAACGAATGGATTGGTTTTCAGGGTTTGAACACGGATTTCTGTCATTTATTATCCCAATCGTTATCATTCTCTCGTTTTTGATGGTAAGCACCATTCCATTTGATAAGATTCCCCGGTTTGACAAGGACTCGATCAAAAAATACAAAAACAGGATGATTCTCTTTTTCGTGTATATCGTGATCATCGCGGTTTTTCAGGACATTGGTTTAATGGTCGTGTTTACATTCTTTATCGCTAAAGGCCTTGTTTTGGGAGCAATTGTATTCTGGAAACGAGCCTTTACGGACGATGCAGAACCATTGGAAGTTCCTCTCTAATTTCCTGAACAGTTTAACTTATTATTTATAGATTTACTTTGTTTGCTTTTTTAAAAACTTAACGATCTTTTCCGCATTCTCTTTGCTTAGCGGTATCATACGCCCATGTAACTCATTGAGATAAAGCCAGCCGTTCATATTTTTCTTCTTAAGTCGAACCGATTTATCAACTTTATAAAAGTCATTGTATAGTGATCGGTTTGGCATCTCATCAACTTTCACATCAACTATTTCTTTTAAATCGACTGTTTCAGCATGTATGTTCTGATTTCGAAGTGAATAAGTTATTTTCATTTCATTCTCATCATCATTATTTACCAGGTAATTTATAGTAATCTGTCCGTCCCTTAGTTTGAAATAGCTTAGAAATCCGATCACAAAAAATGCAAAAGCTGCAAGTCTTAAATAACTCTCTACCAGTGTATCATTCGAGTAGATGTAGCCGATCAAAAAGAGAAGGGAAAGAATTAAACTGCCAATAGTTATAGCCGGCCAATATTCAGAATATTTTTCTGATACCTTTATAGATTCACTCATGATAGTACACGTTTCTCAATAGATTTATTGTTAAGTGTGATGTACGAGTCGAAAAGGTTGGCAGTGAGGCAGGAGTGAACCGGACAAATCCATAGTTCTTTCAGGGTTTCCGTATTATAAGCCTTTTTAAGTGCTTGAAGGCCTGATACTATACCATGTTCCTGGGAAAGAGATTTGATGAATGTATCTCCGATTTTTGAAATTTTACCTTCATCACTTACGAGTACAGGTTGACCAAAGGTTTCATTACCATCGACAATCAATCGTTCTTTTGAAAAATGAACAGCTCCGCCATGTATAATGCATTCATCAGAATCGACTTTTTCCTGAACAACCGGTACCCGTACAAGTAAACCGATATCATTAAACGAACAACTCCCAATCTCGATTTGCATCAAATCATAAAAGATGAGATTACCGGGTGATATTTCAGTCGCAGGATATAAATCATCAATCAATGAACAAGAGGGGGTGTCTCCGATACCATATGTTGCATCTGGATAATGTTTTAGAAGAAATTTGAATGCCTCCAAATCTCTTTGGATAATGCGTTGGACATCATTTTTACCTTTTACACTATATGTTCCGCCATCATGTATGTAAAAGCCTTTAAAGCTGATGTTTGGCAAAATTTTAATCTCAGTTATCAGCTCATCGATAGTAACCAGATCCTGATATGGCAGTCCGCTTCTGTTATAACCTGCATCAATCTCAATCATTAGCCCAACCGGATGCTCAAGGTTTGAGCTTAAATATCGACACTTATCTACCTCATCAACAAAAAGTCGAATACTGCTATTGCGTGCAAGATTGTTTATATCATGTATTTGTGTTTTATAAAACGGAAATGCTATCGATATATCACTCCATCCATATTGCATAAAGTATGCTGCCATCTGAGGTGAGGATACTGTTATGGCAGAAATGCCTTCCTCTTTAAACCAATTACCTACAATATGTGACTGATGGGTTTTGAAGTGTGGCCGGCAGTCAGCTTTATTGCTACGGGCTTTAGCTTTCAGTTTTTTTATGTTGTTGCGGCAATTCTGCTCAATAACGACAGCCTGAGGCCGGTTTAGGGTCTGCATATTTAACTGCAAGATAGATTTGTATATCTTAAAATCTGGTTTAATGAATTGTATCAAAATATGAAATGCAACCGAGCTTTAAATCTGTTATTTTAATTTTTAATTGATTGACCTGAGCGTGAAGAAAATAATTGGCAGAATTGAAAAAATTGGATTTCCCAACTTATCTATTAAGGAGCTGGACGCAAAAGTCGATACGGGTGCTTACACATCGAGTCTGAATTGCCAGAATTTAAAAATTGTTAGGAAAGAGAACGCAGAATTCGTACAATTTTCTCTTTTTGATCCTGAACACCCCTCTTATAGCAATACTCTTTTTGAATCGAAATTAGAAAAAATCCGGAGCGTTAAAAGTTCAAACGGTTTAGTACAAGAACGTTACACGATTAAAGAAACTGCATATTTTGCTGGTAAAAAGCGTGTTATTGAGCTCACACTAAGCGACCGCAGCGCAATGAAATATGATCTGCTTCTAGGTAGGAAATTTCTTCAAAACTTTCTCGTGGATGTATCAAAGAAATATTTAATATCATAATCAGAACTTAATGCAGCACAACCCATTACACATAGTTGTACTTTCAAGAAATCGCTCTTTATACTCAACCCGACGGCTTATAGAATCGATAGAAAACAGAGGACATCAAGCCTCGGTCTTAGATCACCTGAAATGTGATATTGTAATCGAGCAGGATAATCCCTCTATCTACTATAAAGGGGAGCTTATTGAAGGTGTTGATGCTGTCATACCCCGAATAGGTGCGTCTGTCACTTTTTACGGCGCATCTGTTGTCAGGCAATTTGAAATGATGGGTATCCAAACCGCAGTTGAATCACAATCACTAGTCCGTTCGCGCGATAAACTCAGAAGTCTTCAGGTGTTAGCACGGTCTGATGTAGGTATGCCAAAAACAGTGTTTACTAATTATTCTAAAGAAGTAAAAAAAATAATAAACAGTGTGGGCGGTGCTCCGCTTATAGTAAAATTACTTGAAGGTACACAGGGCTACGGTGTTGTATTAGCTCCAACCAGAAAAGCAGCGGAATCAATTATTGAAGCCTTTCACAGCATGAAAGCTCGCGTCATAGTTCAGGAATTTATCCAGGAAGCAAAGGGCGCTGATATCAGGGCGTTTGTCATTAACAATAAAGTAGTAGGAGCAATGAAACGTCAGGGAAAGGAGGGAGAATTTCGCTCAAATCTCCATCAGGGCGGATCAAGTCAGCTTATTAAATTGAGTAAAAGAGAAAGACAGGTTGCTTTAACAGCTGCTAAAGTTATGGGTTTATCAATTGCAGGTGTTGATCTTCTTCAGTCTGAGCGAGGCCCACTCGTGCTTGAAGTAAATTCTTCACCCGGTTTAGAAGGAATCGAAAAAACGACAAACAAAGATATTGCATCAGAAATTATTACCTACGTAGAAAATCTGGTCGAAAAGAATAAAACTAAAAAGAAATCGTCCAGAAATAAAACGAGTAATGCCTAATCAAATTGAAATTAACGGGCAAATAATCAATCCCGGTGATGATAAACAGGTACATATTGGCATTGCGCGCCTTCCCACTTATACAAGTATTGATCTGTCGATTCGAATCATCAGAGCTGAAAAAGACGGCCCGGTAGTTTTACTGACCGGCGGACTGCACGGTGACGAAATAAACGGTATTGAAATTGTTCGACGCTTGATAACGAATAATAATCTTAATCTTACGTCAGGCACGATAATCGCAATACCGTTGATGAACGTGTATGGATTTATTCAGAATGTAAGGGGAGTGCCCGATGGAAAAGATATAAACCGCTCATTTCCAGGAGCTAAAACTGGTTCTCTGGCAAAACTTGTTGCCTACACAATTGTAAAAGAGATAATTCCAAAGATCGATTTTGGAATTGACTTTCATACGGGAGGAGCTAGTCGCGCTAATTATCCTCAAATACGTTGTGTATTTGGTAATGCGAAAAATATTGAATTGGCTAATGCTTTTGCCCCTCCGATAATTATCCATTCCGGATTGATCGAAAAATCCTTTCGTAAAGCAGCCTATAAGAAAGGAAAACCTATTATTGTTTATGAGACTGGAGAATCTATGAGGTTTGACAATTTTGGAATTCAGATGGCAATTGATGGTACATACCGATTACTGAATCATTACGGCATGCGAGAAGGAACGATTCCGATCGATTATACTCCTGAGATGTTTAAGAAATCAACATGGATACGTTCTAAAGTAGCGGGAATTTTCAATCCTAAAATAAAACTGGGTGACAAAGTTACCGCCAGACAAACAGTAGGAAAAATTACAGATCCTTATGGAAATGAGAGTTTCCGGGTGGTTAATAGTAAAGAAGGCAGGGTAATAGGCCTGAATTACTGCCCGATTGTTCACAAAGGTGATGCCATTCTTCATATCGCAACATCGTAAACTTTAAACAGATTGAATAAGCAGTCATGCAAGATGATTTAATTTTTTATGTGGTATCCAGACGAAAATGGCCTGACCTCCATAAAAATGGTGAATTTGCACCCGAGGATTTCGATGAAAATGAAGGGATACGCTGTGTATTACCTCAAAAGCTCGGTGAATACCTGGATTCTGAATTTAAAGGCCGTAAGAATCTATTTTTGCTTGTTATAGATGTAACCAGGCTTGCGACCAATATGAAAAAAACAAGAGAGAATGGATTTATAACGGTATATCAACCTATAAATATAGATGCAATTCTCGATAAAATACGTATAGATGCCGATGAGAACGGCGAATTTGATGTAAGTGTGAAGAGCTTTACATGAAATGTCCTGAAATGAAAGTAAATAAGCTTTTACAGATCTGTTAATTATGCAAGCTGAATTGACCGAATTGAATTTTTCAGTTTTTGAACTGAGATAGGTTTCGCTATGTAGTCATGAAACCCATGTTTTTTAGCAAGGGATTTATGCATAAAATCCGAATTTCCGGTTATATAAATAATTATTGGATCGTAGACCATCTTAATTTTTTTCGCTACTTCAATTCCTGATACAGAATCATTTAGATTTACATCCAGAAGAATTATATCAGGTTTCTGCTCCAGGATCCTTTTAACGGCAAGTTGTCCAGAATCTTCAGTGCCAATATGTTTCAATCCCAAAACTTTTGTCATCTTTTCAAGGATGAGAGATTGAATTTTGTCGTCTTCAACAATAAATAATTTCATTCTGTGCAGTGAGAAAATTTATAATGGGCCATGTAATTAATGAGAACATTTGTAAGTGTGATACAAGAATTTGTTCCGTTGGTTATGATAATTTAATCTTTAGACTCCATGAGTGGGACACATTGCTATAACAGCATTATTTTAGCGGCGCACACACTTTTGTCGTATAATATATATTATGTAAAGTTAAATCAATCCAACCTGTTATCCACTTTTATAGAATTACTCAATCAAGATTCTGGCTCTCCCCTATGTTTGATGATATCCGATAAGATCTAAAAAATTGCTTGTCATTTGAAATAAAATATAACTGCTAAGGGACATGAAATTTTCTTAGTTCATCTACTTTCTCCCTTGTGTTCACAAATAAAAAAACCCGTTCCGATAAGAATCGAAGCGGGTTTGAAATTTTCAAGACTTTTGTATCCCTAAGGAATAGATAACGAAAAAGTAAAAAAATTACTTTTTCGTTACCAGCAATACGATCAATCCCAAAATTACTGCAAGGCTTATAAGAAAAAGAATAAACATCAAGTTCGATTGTGGCTCAGCATTAGTTGCCCAGTCACCGAGTTTAATGTCAATTTCAGCTATTTGAGTTTGCGTAATAACATTGCCGCTTACCAGCAATTCACCCCAGTCGCCTTTGATTCTGCTATTCCAAAACTCGCTAAAGTTTTGATATGATTCGAAATTTGCCTGTTCATTTTTAGCAACAGCCGTTTCAATACCACTATCAACATACTCATTCAGTGCTATTGAAAATTCATCGCTGTTTGAAAATGATTCAAGTTCAATCCCATTTTCGCTAAATACAGTACCCAGAGCGTTCCATAGCTTATCATTAATACTTGATTCCCAAGCTGATAGTAAGTCAGTGACTTCCTGTTGTGCTTCAACGGGTGTTTCTGGTGCGTAAGTAGTTGTCATGGGTTCACTGATATCTTCCCAGACTTCAGTAAAATATGCATACTGTGCTCTCATACGTACAAAATCAGGGATCTCCAGATTAGAATCCATTTCTGCCTGGTTAATGTACTCTGACAAGATTGCTTGTACGATTGTAAGCGGATTTACTTCCATGTTCTCGCTAGCCTGAGCAATTTCTGACTGAGATTCTGCGTCTATTCCGTCATAACGGTTCAGCAGATCTTCAAGGAAGTCAGTGACAAAAGCATCTCTGGCCTCGATATTTTGTCGGTACTGGGTAACCAGGCCTGACAATCGCCTTTCGTTAGCAGCTGATCTTTCTATTCGCTGTCGTAAAGCCGCAGCCTCTTCATCCATTTGGGTTACCTGATTTCTAAGATCTCCCATTTCTGCCTGAAGCTGTTCAATTCGTAGGTTAAGTCCCTCTACAACATCAATGCTGTTTCCAGAACTTTCCAAAAGATCTCGAAGATTGGTTAATTGCTCATTAAATGTAACGGGATAAAGAGCGGCGTTGAGCAATTCTCTATGATCTGAATAGTTATTTTCAAGCTCATCAATCGAGTCAGAAATACCACTTACATCTTCAGATGATGAGACATTTTCAATAGATTGAACAATTTCATTGTATTCCGCCCTGAAATCTTGCTGGATTTGGTAATCCGACTGCTGTGCAAATGCGGTAGATCCAGCCAAAAGCATAACAAAGGCTGCCAATGTAGTAAATGTTGGTTTCATTATTTTCTTCATATTTATCTCTATTGTATGAGTCCGTTTTGATCCAGGTTGAACGTATCCCCTGTTGACATATCAACTAGTTCAATTGTACTATTGCGCTGATTGAACGCAGGTTGTTGAAGGCCATTATCCGTAATGTTAATTTTTGATTCCAGTTCCAGCTCGTTTGCTCCAGGAGAAAACACATATACATTGTTAAAGCCCTGAGCAGTTAGAAAATAGTATCCGGCACTATTTCGAATCAGCCGAATCTGGTCTACTGTACTTACGTCTTCCTCTTGTAATACAGGTGATATATTAAATTTAACTGCATATCGTTGGTCGTGTACATCTGCGTTGGAGTCCGGTGATAAAACGCTTTCAATTGGTTGAGCGTAATCAACTCCCTGAAGCACTAATGAGGGGCCGCAGGCTGAAGCGCCAAACAATAATGCGATACACATCAATAGTGTAGTTAGTTTTTGTATTGCCATAATTGTAGTTTTCTGTAATGTTTTGGTGATAGATTATAAAGGGTTTTCGGTCAAATTTGTTCCTTACACTGATAATAGTGAATGGCACGTATATGATTTAGTTTCAAGGAGTTCCATTCCTTCAAGTGATTTTATTTCCATTATAAAAGAAAATGCGACAATATTTCCACCCAATTTTTCTACTAATCTGGCGCATGCTAAAGCTGTGCCACCCGTTGCAATCAAGTCATCGTGGATCACAACATTAGCTCCTTTTAGAAAAGCATCTCTATGTATTTCAAGTTCGTCAGTACCGTACTCTAGTTCATAGTTCTCAGAAACAGTTTCGGAGGGTAGCTTTCCTGGTTTTCTTACGGGTACAAAGCCTGCTCCTATATCTTGAGCAAGCCTTGGACCAAATAAAAACCCACGAGATTCAAGACCGGCTACGATATCGATATTCTGTCCATCAAGCTGGTCTTTAAGAAAATTGGAAGTTAATACCAGAGTTTCAGGGTTTGCAAGCAGAGGAGTAAAATCCTTGAATTGAATACCCTTTTTTGGAAAGTCGGGTATGGTTCTGATATTGTTATACAGTTTTTGAAGCTGTTCGTTTTTCATCATTTATATTCGGTATTTTTGGCATTTTGATAGAACTACAACATACTATTTTTTGATCTATGTTTAACGGCGATCTGACTTCGCATCACGATAAATATATGCGTGAAGCTCTTAAATTGGCTGAAACTGCTTTCTTCAAAGACGAAGTTCCTGTTGGAGCTGTTGTTGTTTATAATAACAGAATAATTGGCAGGGGTTACAATCAGGTCGAAATGCTTTGCGATCCGACTGCTCATGCCGAAATGCTGGCTCTCTCAGCTGCATGTACAACACTTCACGAAAAATATTTGAGCCACTGCACACTTTATGTAACTCTTGAACCTTGTATGATGTGTACAGGTGCAATTGTATGGTCAAAACTAGAAAGAGTTGTATTTGGTGCCATGGATGTAAAAGCAGGTTCGTGCGGAACAGTTTTCAACCTTGCTGCTAACAAAAAGCTAAATCATCAAACCGAGATTATTCAGGGCATCCTTGAGCAGGAATGCAGCGATATTCTAAAGCGATTCTTTAGATCGAAGCGGACATAAAGCATATTAAAAAGCAGCAGCATCTACCCTTTCCCTTCTTTACTCACCGAAAGCCCGCTGCTTGAGCCGAATAAAATAGACGGCAAGTTCTTTTCGGCCTTTTCGGGTTGAAAGTGGGACCAACAATTTGAACCCAATGTAAATAACAATGACAAGAATAAAGAAAATATGAACGGAGTATTCCTGATAGATCTGCAGGTAGGATAACATTTGCTGACCTACCAGGATTGAGATGCCTAAAACCAGCGGAGTCCATATCAGGATAGATGTGAAAAAATAGACAAAAAATGTCGGAAACGGAGTTTGTAAAACACCGGCTGAAAAATATGTAGGAAAACGGGTACCGGGAAGAAACCGACTTCCCCACATTATTTTAAACCCGTTATTTTTAAATAGTACAGCGGTCCAGTCAATATCTTTTTTTGAAATAAGCCACTTAAATGGGGCTTTTTGAATAAGAGGTCGTCCAAATATTCGTCCCAACCAGTAAATAGCAACGTCAACAATAATAATTCCTAAAAATACTATTATAAAAGCTGATAGTAAGGTTATCACATTTCCGGCAGCTAAAAGTCCAGCTCCGATACAGCCCAGATCTTCACTTACGAAGGTAACTATCGTAAGCAGCAGTATGACCATAAAAAATGCCCAGTCATCAACCGGTGGCACATCACCTATCTTAAAATCTTGGTTTGCAAGCTCTATACGATTTTCGGGTACACTCTGTTGGGCAGGTGTGTCTGCATTTTCAGTAGCTGTTAGGAATGAAGAATAACTTTCGGCCCATGCATGGGCATTATCATGAATAGCCGAATGATCCCCTTCTGTAATGGTTATTGAACTTTGCGGAATAATCCGATAGTGTTCTCTTGCCGTATGAACGGATATTTGACGATCTTCGGCAGAATGGATGATATGAACAGGAAGATTCAACCCAGACAGTATATCCCGATAAGGCCGCTGATCCATTTCATTCAGAAATCGGGCGCCAGCAAGGTCAATTGGGATATATCTATTCCAATATGCAATCGGGAGCGCATGATCCACCAACCAGCCGATAGGATATAGTACGGAGTAAATTGGCTGATTTAGTACGTGATAGCCCAAAAAATGAAACTCCTGTACTCCTATTGCAGACATCATTGTATAACTTCTTACATTTGAGCCAGGAGCGGAATTGAGAAACCGGATAGCGACTGAATTTCCAAATCCATGGCCAGCTAAATCTAACTCATTGATCTCTGCTGACTGAAGAAATTTCATCAGCATATCAGCTCTTACAGCAGGTGAATTGTCATTGCCTTCACCTGAAGGAAATAGCGGAATGATTACTTTTCTGTCAGAAGAAATTTGAAGTGAAAATTGCACCAATTTCTCGGGGGGGAAAAATGGATCAGGTATAATTACGACCGGTGGTTTTTCAACAGCTTCACCAAATTCCAAATAGTCAAACGTCAGACTATTTGATTCATATTGAAAAGTTAGCTCTGACTGGTATTTGTTTGGCTTTTCTTCAACGGGAAAATAAATTTGAATCAAAAAGGACAGACCATACAAAAGTACTAAAATCAAAATTATTCGTGAATACGTGCGGCTCATCTCGTAATCGTGATTTTAAAACTTGAGCGGTTCAAATTCAGTATCGCTCGGACTACACATTGGTGTGAACACATCAGATACTTTTTTTTGCAGTTTTTGAGCCAATATTTTGCGGTCATCTTCTTTTACTACTGTACCACCAAACGCAATGGTTGCTTTAATAGATTTTTCCTTAGCCAATCTTATTACGTGAGTAAGGAGTCCCGAATCACCCCACCAGCTTACAACTCTATATGCGTTATCTTCGCCGTTCTTGTTACCTGTTGAGTAGGATAATGCACAATAATGGGCTCCAATATCTGAACGTGCAGGGTAATCCAGAAGTCCAGCTCTGAAACGTAAAACTTTTGAACCGGGACTTGTCGTTCCTTCGGGAAACAATGTTAATCCGCGTTCATCTGTCACAGAGTTTGTAATCTGTGCGTTCACGCGGGCTACATCAGATCGTCTGGTTCGATCTATAAATACCACGCCTATTGTACGGGCAATAAAACCAATAACCGGCCAGTTTGCTACTTCAGATTTAGCAACAAAGGTCGTGTTCAGGCGACTGAATAAGACAATAATATCAACATAACTTAAATGATTGCTTACAAGGAAAAATGGCGGTTCAGGTGGTGTACCCTCGACATTTACGCTAATTGAAAGGCTTTTAGCCGCTAATTTACCCCAAGTACGTAAATTATTATTTCGCCATCTATCTACAGGGCGATTAAAAATTCTTAACAGACTATAACCTGCTATTAATATTGTATAAACACCAAGTGTTACTGAGATAACAGATATTACCTTGAAGATTGCAAAGATAAGTCTCATTTGTGATAGATAGTTCTGAGTTGAATGGCTTCAACTAATTTTTTCCAAGCTTTGTGCTGTAATAGTTTTAGAAAAAAACGAAAGCAATTTTTTTGGAGGTAAACGATTGATTATTTTTGATTTTCAATAAATCAAATGTGTATCCTTTTACGTCTGTTATCGAATATTAAAAAACAGCCTTTACTGCGCGTTGAAATATATCCTTTTTTTATCTGAACTAAACCTGAGATTTTTATTTTTACTGCGCTCATACTTAACAGAAGGCTTTGCAAAACCAGGATTTTGTTATAGTTCAAGGCCAGAGTAACATTGAAACCGGAGCGTATAGCCCATACGTGAAGATTTCAATTTTACAATAACACCGAAATTTGGCAAAATCACGGTTTTTCAAAGCCTTCTAACAGACTAGTGCAACTTTCTTAATGCTATACTACAAGAAATTTGAAAAAAAAGAACCTTGCGACTGGGTAGTTTTTATCCATGGTGCCGGAGGTTCGTCTTCTATATGGTTTAAGCAGGTTAGAGCTTATCAAGAGCATTTTAACGTGTTGCTTGTTGATTTGCGTGGCCATGGCAAATCAAAAGAGATGAGCACTATGAAATCCTATTACAAGGAAAAATACACGTTTAAAACGGTAAGCAGAGATGTACTGGAAGTACTGAAACGCAATAATATAAATTCCGCACACTTCGTCGGTGTCTCTCTGGGGACAATCATTATCCGGTCCATTGCGGAAATTAAGCCTGAAGTCGTCAAATCTGCAGTCATGTGCGGAGCTATAACACGTCTCGATATACGTTCGAGGGTTCTGGTTTGGTTGGGTCACACCTTTAAAAAGATAGTTCCTTTTATATGGCTATATAAGCTTTTTGCGTGGGTAATAATGCCAAAAAGCAATCACCAAGAATCACGCAGCATGTTTATCAGCGATGCAAAAAATCTTGCGAAAAAAGAGTTTTTGAAATGGTTTCGTCTAACCTATGATGTAAACCCGCTTCTGAAGTACTTCAAAGAAAAGGAAATGAAAAATCCTACGCTCTACGTGATGGGAAGTGAAGATCATATGTTCCTCCCTCCTGTTAAAAAAATGGTCGGGAATTTCGAACGCAGCAAGCTTCAGGTTATCGAAGGTTGCGGTCATGTCTGCAATATTGAGGAGCCTGAATTATTTAACAAAATATCCATCGAATATTTGCTCGAACATGGAGAAGGTGTCCCGACTGATTCCGTAGCAAATACTTAATAAAATTATTAAGTATTGTATTTAAAACATTTGATTACAATTAGTTAGTGCTTTTTTAAAAAAATGTCGGTTAAAAAAAAGACCCGAATGGATTCCATTCGGGTCTTTGACATCACGGCTGTATTACTCCATAAGTTACTCTCCGTTTAACTCCAGCCTTCTCTCTTCTTTGATTAATCTCGAAAGCCATGCTTCTGGTTGCCTGCTTGACTGAATCTCTTTCACATAGCTTATAGACTCATCTTTTGATTCAAATCCTTTATATGCTACAAAGAAATATCCTGATACAGGATTGTAGAGCATATGTGCATCCAGCCCTTCATCTACAAAGCGATTATAAAGTCTGTCGGCATTTCTTCTTACTTTAAATGATCCGCCAATCGCATAATATTCTTTGTTTCCATGACTGCTATTCACATTATGCATTGGCATCTCTAAGTAAGTACCCTCATATCCTGACAAGTCACTTCTTTTCAGTGTCGTTTGCTGAATACCGGCGTACTCTGTGCCAGGTCTGATCTCATTAATATCAACTTCACTCTTTTCAACTCTTTCAACGCTCCTACGTTTATTGGAGTCATCAGATTCGCTTTCGGATAAATTATCTGTCGCCATTGGTTGAGGCTCTGAATCTGTACTTTCAGTAGATTGAGACGGTACAGGTGATTTGTCACTTATATACTCTAAGTCGTTTCTATGACGCTGCTTTTTCTCGGCCAGAAGTTCTGATTTGCTCTTAAATGACCGATTGTAGCGCTCCTCAAGCGGATCCTCCAGTTCAGCCTGAAGCAGTACAATGAGTTCTGATTCCTGGCGGTCGACTGAATTATAGCCAAAAAGGTATTTTATACCGAAAAACCAACCCGGAAGATCTTTGAGAAACGGAATACCTCTTCTTACTTCAGATTCTTCAGTTCTATAAAGGCCGGCTATAACAGTACTTTCTCCGTCAAGCAGTAGAGCATGTGTATTTGCCTGTTGTTTATTGATAACTGTACTCACGGGATCTGGCTGTGCTGAAGATCTCTCTGCCTCAAGTTCAAGATAAATGAGTGTTGTATCCTCAATTTCGACAATTTGCGGACGAACAAGCAGAATCGTACCTGTGCTAAAGAACTGGTCTGTCACATTTCCAGCGAAATCACGCTGTTTAATTGAAAAATCCTGTCCGACCTGGATACGGCCTTCCTGGCCATCCATTACTTTAACGCTGGGTGTTGCCAGTATTTCACCAAGGTTATCGGCTTCAAAGGCACTGAAAAGAGCCTGTACCTCAATTCCGCCGCCTACATCACCCAGATTTACAATTGAACTGAAAACACTCTGAGATACGTTTTGCGCACCTTTAGTATTAACTGATACAAATCTTCCATCAAACTCCGTATTTGGTAGCTCTTCAGATGACTCCTCGCCGAGAAAATCTGAAATGTTATCCGGAACACTGTTCGAAATAGTTGACCAATCGACACCGATCTCCCGAAGCGCTCTTTTATTTCCTTCAAAAAATGTTGCATTAATTCGTACTTCACGTGTCCCGGTTGTGATTGAAATGCCATCAATCTCCTGTCCGGAAATGCCTGAACTTTGGACAGATTTTTCTGATGTTGTTATTGCAGATGCTTCCTCTTCTGTGACAATTTCCAGGATATCATCCGATTCAAGAACGACCAGTTTCTGTACGCGCATAATGTAATTTAAAGCGTCCTTCCAGTGCATCGCCGGCAGAGATACGCCAATAGGTCCTGTTTTTTGGCTTCGATCGATGATAAACTTGTTTTCATATTGCTGAGCATAATTCGTAAGAACTTCTATTGCATCAGGGAATGGAGTGCGTCGATCAAATGAAATCATCTCTTCAGGATTCGTAAACTCCCTCGGAGGCCGATCTTCATACTGCGAATACGCAATTTGTGTGAAACCGGTTATAAGAAATATGAGTAATAAGGCTTTTTTGATCATTGTTTTTGGATTTTTCATCGTTCTACCTCCAGCGATACTGTTTCAATAAGTCCGCCTTTATTGAGACGAAATTTTGCGATACCCTGATTAATGTTAATATTCTCTAGGAGACCGAGGTAAACTCTGTCACCTTCACGTAATGTTTTGAGTGAGCCGGTTTGATCCAGCAAATAAATGAGTCCGTTTCCAATTCCCACTAACTGACTCTGTTCTATATTAATCTGTTCTTCTGTATTCGGCTCAATGTCTCTTATAAGTGGGAAGAATGGATTAAAAGAGGCAAATGCGATCCGTTCAGATATCTCAGGGGTGCCCGACACATCGAAGTAATTATTGCGATCATAATAACTCGATAAATTCAGCGTGAAATTCACGTAACTGTACTCTTCATACTGGTTGACTGGAGATATGACCAGATTCTCTATTTTCTGAACAGGCTCGCTGTTTTCAATTCTTGTCAAAAAGTTTAGTACTGCTGTATAACGGCCGGTACCGGAAAGTTGAGAATTTACGATACCGTATTTATCACTTTTGGTCGAATCAGCAAAAACGTAATCAAATTCAATAGAATCAGTATCTCTTAAAAAAGATAAGTATCTGTAAATTCTGTCTGGGTTTTCAGTTCTGAAAAGTGTTTTATCGAAGTTCTCAATGAACGATTTCGATTCAATAAGTTCCAACTCCAGTTCAGGGAGCTGATCTGCAATTTCTTTTTTGCGATCATATTCTGTCTGGAGTTCTGATACTTCTCCCTCCAATTGTTCAATTTTGGGCTGCTGATAAAAGTAAATATACAGGAAGCCACTTGTCCCGATTACCAGGAGCACCACAAACAGTATAATTGTATTTCTTAATGCGTACGACATAATTTAAGGTGTTGAAGCGTCAGAGATTTCTGGAAGGTTATTTTGAGGTGTAAACAACGACGGATCGTCAACTACATCTCGAATCATCATGGAAAAGGAATATATTTCCCGTTCACGAACTTCCTGTTTTCTTACATTTAGCAGTGTTACAGTCTCAAACCGGGATGCCAGTTCCGGTATTCTCTGTCGAAAGAGTGATAGACCATCAATCATAATCACATCATCGTTTTGTCGAAAAGATGTAACCCAGAGTGAGCCGGTGTTTTGAACAGCCCGGTTGAAACTATCGAGTGTTACTGTCCATTTTATATTGTTTTCATTCAGTTCCTGCAAGAGAGTTAGCTGATCCTGCAACGAACTGAGCTCTAATGAAACCTCATCTGAACGAGTTACAAGTGGTTCCACATTTGTAATCATCTGAGTAAGCTGAGACGATTCTGTTTCGAGAGACATAATCTGATCACGATTCTGCTGATAAAAATGATTCAGCAAAACCGGGAATAAGCCAATTAATACAAGAAGAAAAATGCCATGCCACTGCAGACTAAAGATCTTCTGCTGATCAATAACATATGAAGGTAGAAATGAAAGATTTATTTTCTTGGTTATATCAGCTCTGGCAGCAACCTCAGCAAGCCCAATGGCAGTTGTGTAATTTGGAATTGTTGAGCTGAGATTGTTACCATAAAAGATTTTCTCGTCATCAAATTTAAACTGCTCAACTCTCAATTCACTGAAACTTTCCCGGAAAAAATCGAGCACAGCCATACCCTTTACATTATTGTAAATTATCAGCTGATCCAGTCCCGGAACTTCTCCTGTATCGATCTGGAAAAGAATTTTTGAAAAGATGGTATTCAGGTAATTTTTGTCGTCATAACCTTCGTTGATGACCGGAGATACCTGGATAAGTTTCTTACCTCTTAAGAATAACAATCTGCTCTTAGTCTTACCTATCTGAAGAAGAGCTGTTGTTAATTCTGAGTTCATTTCGTAGTGCTCTCTGTAGAGCCCCATCATCACTGATTCATCAGGGATAACGTCACTAATCAGATAGTTTTCATTATTTTTAGTACCCGCACCATGCACGATAGATAATGTTGGTGACTCACTCTCAAGTGAACCAATAAGTAATGCACCATCGTCCCTGACTTCAAAATCATAATAATCTTCGTCAGGTTTTCTGTTGTGAAGAGAATAAAGCTTGTCCTCAATAATTTCTTTAAGTTCTTTTTTCTTCACCTCTGAATAGTTCATGTCATTCAGAAACTGGAAAATAGTATCGCCTGAAGGGACGTTGACCGCAATATGCTTTTTGCTTTTCTTTAAAGTGGAAAGATAGTCGTACACCAGTTTTTCATTGGAGATAGTTTCGCCGGCTTCGGCAACAATATCTTTCTGGGGTGCATCGTCTAATTCCTGCGCATCAAGCTCATCCAGGTCGATTTCACCAAATATGTCTTCAGATTCTTTAACGGTTGTCGCGTTTGCCGACCCATTTTTTTCAGCCTGCTTGGGAGCCGGACTTTCATTGTCATCATCCAATCCAAAAATGAGATCAGTATCCAATTCTTCTTCGAATGAGTCACTCTTTGATCCTGTAACCGGTTTTGCTTTCGCTGATTGTTTGATCGGGTCTACCAGCGTTAGTGAATCCACACGCACAACACGAAGCTTCTTTTTTTCCGATATAACCCGGGCAAATTTAAGGGTATCCCCTTCTAGACTTATCCCGACAAATTCTTTTGATTTTAACATAGCTTAGTAGTCTAATTCGTTAATGAGCTGGTAAAGTCTCTTTTTGTTATTAGCGTTGTTGATGGCTTCTTCTTTTGAGATTTTGCCCTCATCAAACAGTCGTTTTAGATCCTGCTCCATGGTTGTCATGCCTTTTTCACTTCCTTCTGCAAGCATTTGGTAAATCTCGTTCACGTTGTCATTGCGAATCGCTGCACGGACAGAAGGTGTAACCAGGAGCACTTCCTTGGCAAGTACCCGCTTTCCATCAAGACTGGGTATCAGTTTCTGACTTATAACGCATGTCAAAACATCCGCAAGTCGAGATCTCACCCTGTTTTGTTCTTCAGTTGGCACCTCTCCAAGAATACGTTCAATACTCTCCATTGCTGACGAGGTGTGAAGGGTTCCAAAAGTTTTATGGCCTGAATCTGTAATTTCTAATGTCGTCATAATGGTTTCCGGATCACGAAGCTCACCAATAACAATAATGTCCGGATCCTGACGCAAAGCCTGGATTGCGCCATTTTTAAAAGAGGTTACATCACGTCCAACTTCCCTGTGACGTACCACAGATCGTATAGGCTTGTGGATCAATTCAACAGGTGAGGCAATTATAACGATATGGGAATCTACAGTTCGGTTATTTGCATCAATAATAGTATCGAGCGTACTTGATTTACCAGATCCTGTAATACCGGTGATAAGCGTCAACCCATATTTGTAGTATTTCAGGCTAAGTGCCTTAGCAACTCCCGGATGGACTTCAAGTGTCTTAAACGGTCGAATTTCTTCATCAATTTTTCGCATGTTTAATGCGAGGTGCTCAATGTCGAAATATACATTGGCACGAAAACGCTGAGCTTTCTCACCGTTCTGTGTCGGGAGTGAATAAGAAAAATCAAGGTTACGATTTTTCAGCAGCTCTTGGCGCTGTTCATCTGTAATGATGCTATGAATTAAAGTATCTGTTTCACGATATCCGAGAGTTTCTGAAATTTTGAGAGGAGTTTTATTACCAAAAATGCGATACCATATCTTACCATCGCACCCTGGACCTCCAATATCGATATCCGATGCTTCATTCTTTCGCATGTAGAGTAAAAATGAATGCAGAGATGACATCAAGTGCTTTCGTTTGAGATCATCAAGCTGTTTAATCTGTTTTCCTAGCTCTACATGATAATCCAGACCTCTGTATGAGTCAGGTATGGCCTGAAGAATCTCTTCGGAAATCGACCGGATGGGTGCCATAGATACTGTCGATGTTTCTGACTCAACCATGAAGCAAATAATTAATTAAAATATTTTAATGTTTTCATAAATAAACCAACTCACACCCTGTTTGTTACAAAATTTTCTGTATGGTGTTGTTAGCTAAAGACGACTTCTAAGACCCGGTTGAAGGCTTATTCCGGGTGAGTAGACTCTATTCTCTACTTCTTATCGTCAATATTAATTTTTTTTAAAGCTAAAAGTTGAGAATTCATATCAGATATTTTTTTCTGTTGAATCTCAATGATGTTTTTAGTGAAAATATTGAAAAGTTTCTCTGGTCTTTGTCTGAAATAATTCAGTGTCAGATATCTATCATATTTCAATAAAACACAATTCTCCTGGCATACTACCTTGGCAAGCTTGTTTTTTTTACTAAATAAAAAGGTTTCTCCCAGAAAGTTTCCTGCGTCAAAACTATTAAGCTTAATACTCTCTTTCCACAGTGATACTTTTCCGGTTGCTATTAGATAAGCTGCACTTATCAGCTCGTCTTCCTGAATGATTACATCTCCCTCAGTATAATGTATGGCTTCACCCAATTTTAGAAATGCCATTGTATCTTCATCATGAAAATTTTTCAGCAAATGCGGTGGATTTTTCAATAGGTCCCGCAAATGCTTCTGCATGATATCGGATTCATTATGTATTTCCTCTTTCATACCCAAATGTACTAATCGTCGAGTGTGATTGCCATTATTTCCTCAACGGTTGTATCACCGTTTTTGATCCGTTCTCGTCCGGAAGCACGAAGTGTAAGCATACCATCTTTTATAGCTGCTTCCTTTATCAATTCTTCATCAATATCGCCACCAGACTGTAATATGATCCGTTTGATCTCTTTCGAAAAGTAGAGAGCTTCCATAATAGCTACCCGACCTTTGTAGCCGGTATTATAGCACTTTTCACAGCCGACTGCCCGATAAAATGTCGTCGTATTTATTTCATTTTCTTTAAACCCAATACCACGCAGAGTTTCATACTCAGGCTCATAGATTTCTTTACAGCTGCACAGCCGGCGAACAAGTCGCTGAGCCATTACAAGATTTACAGCATTGGCAATTAAAAATGGTTCAATCCCCATTTTATATAGTCTTGAAACTGCGCTTGGAGCATCGTTTGTATGAAGTGTAGAGAATGTAAGGTGACCTGTGTTTGCCATTTTGATCGCAACCTCAGCTGTTTGAAGATCCCGCATCTCACCCACTAAAACAATATCGGGGTCATGACGCAAAATTCCACGTATGGCCTGCTCGAATGACATATTATTACTGATCTTAAGCTGTCTTGCTCCTTTAATCAGATACTCAACAGGCTCTTCAATTGTAAGTACATTTTTTGTAGGATCAATCACATAATAGAGTGCAGCTACAAGAGTGGTTGATTTACCACTTCCTGTAGGCCCGGTGATTATGACGATGCCAGACGGTTTTTCAATCGCTTTTACAAAGTCCTTTTTCGCCTGTTCCTGTAGACCCAGTACATTAAGATCTGTAATTACTTCACGGTCATCTAATATTCGAATTACAATAGACTCAAACTTTCGTTCGAACTGTGTACCTACCATTGGCATGATAGATACCCTGTACCGAATGTTATAGCTATCAACAGCACGCTGAATAAACCCATCCTGTGAACTGTCTCTTTCAAATCGATCGACATTTCTAGTCTTATCCTTAATGACAGCGGTAATGGCTTCCGGCTTTACATTTTTTTGCTGATACCAAAGCTGCAGTTTACCATCTGTTCGAAACCGAATATCAGTAGTTGTGGGACCACTGGGAATTATGTGCATATCACTCACACCGCGGCGAACTCCCTCAACAAGCATCCCTTCCACCAGGGAGTTAAGCATGCTTTGATTGATTTCAGCATCAATTTCATCTTCATCAACCTCCTCTTCCACTTCACTGATCTCGCCATCTTCCATTTCGACGTCTTCAATCAGGTCCAGAAACTCATTTTTCTTTTCGTACGCTTTAGAGAGTATATCGTCGATGAGTTCATGCCGGCAGTACCGGATGTCAACTTCCTTAAAGTTTAGTTTGGAGGTGATGTTTGAGAGTTCAGGATTAGACGGGTCGGGAGTCGCAATGGTAATAGATGTACTGTTTGAAGAAATAGGAATTGCTTTTTGCTGAACTAAATCATCAAGAATCTCCTTTGGAATCTTTTCTGAATTTGATTTGATGGACTCAATTTTATCATCCGGAAGTGAATCCACTCCGTAAAATATTTCATCGAATGCGTAAATACTGGCTATTTCACGCATGATTGAGTGACGGTCCAGGCTTAATTCCTGATGCAAAATCTGACCTAATCTTCGTTTAGAGCCGGATGGTTCTTCGCCTAGTATTCGAACGGCGGAATGCAACTCCTCTTCACTTATTACTCCCCTGCTTAACAGAAGATTACCAATATGTTGTTTAGTATTAACCTTTCCCATATAAACTGGAAGTCTTTGTATTTGTGCGATTCAAATTCTTAGCAATATAAACTTTAATCACGTCTTGTGGCTCAGTGCCATGCCAAAGCCAAATAATCAAAATCATTTTCATTCAATATCAAAGATGAAATGAGGGAGATACACAGCGCCCTATTAATTACTCCTGTCATTTTATCGGCTTCATCGGTACAAGTCTAAAGAAACGGTAAAGTGATCTGATGAACGGGAAATTAACAAAACGAAAATGGAAGGCTGAATCTTTTTCCACGCTGATAATTTTGTTTTTTTGATTTTGAAAACACAATGAAATAACCACTGATCTGGCCGATTTGAATTAGGCTTAATGTAACTTATTTATTGGAGTTTTTTTATCCATAAATAAGACACGGTTTTTAAAATCATTGTTCA
>CAYFTH010000035.1:0-21509 GCA_964346075.1 uncultured Fluviicola sp.
TATTTATTTGAAACGGTAAAATACAAGAGTTATTGAAATATTGAAATGGAAAAATCAGAAAGAGGTGTGATCAATAAAAAGTATTTCTTCTAATGTTTTTGTATGCTGAAGACCAAGGCACCAATTGGAGCAACTGAATGGTTGAAAACTCAGTTTTATTTCACGCAAGGTACATCATATATTAGCATCCGTGAGTTTTGCATCGTGAGCTACTGTACTGGCTGCAATTTCAAGAATGCGGATTATTTTCATTCATTTCGTAAGGACCATCTGAAGCGAGGCAAAAGATATTCTTATATTTGAGAAAAAAAGGCGTTTCATGCCTTTCTCTGGCCTTGTACCATATTTTAACCGACTTGTAATTCTTTCCTTGTTTTTAATTGTGGGAACGGAGGAAGTCTATACTCAAAGTGGTCAGCAGTCACCGGATGAAATGTCTAAACAAGAGCTATGGGAATTCTATTCAAATGAAAAAAAATCTGATTCTTCGAGGGTTTATTATTTCAGGAGACTTATATGGAATTTTTATTTGTTTACAAGCACGGATAGTGCACTTATACTTTCAAATCAAGGAATTGATTATGCTCAGCAGTCCAACTATGTCTTGAAATCCCATAAGCGCCAATCGATAAGTAGTTTTTACAGCTGTAAGGGTATAGCCTACTCCTTAAAAGGGAATCAAAATAAAGCCATCGATCAGTTTAAAAAAGGTATAGAAACATTAGGTGATACAGAGCATGAATTAAATTATAGAGCAACCTTGTTGAATAATGTGGGCAATGTTTATTCGGAGCAGGGCAATATTCCATCTGCCATTGATGCCTACATGAAAAGTCTACGCATAAAAGAACAACTCGAAGAAAAACAAGGCGTGGGTAATGCACTCAGTAATTTGGCTCGACTCTATTTGTTATTGGATAACGATGAAAAAGCAAAAAAATATTCCTTTGAGGCACAAAGTAATTACAGAAAAGTGAATGATACGAGTGGTATTGCAAATACGTATTTCAGTTTAGCCACTCATATGTTGAGTCAATCACTATATGATTCATGTCAGGTTTATTTGGACTCAGCCTTATATTTGTTCACCGAAATAAACAATAAGGTTGGTCTTTCAGGGTGTTATATTACGTATTCCAAGTTGGAAATTGCGCGTGATAATTTGATTAGCGCACTTCATTATTCAGAACAAGCATTAGCGTTAAATGAACAATTGAATAGTCGATCTGGTACTGCGGAATGCCAGCAGTTACTGGCGGAAATATATCTGAAAATGCAGAATTTAGACAAGGCTGAATTATTTGTAGATAGTGCTTTTGAAATCGCTTCCAGTTTAAATAATGAATCGACTATTAACCCGATCAGGAAAACTAAGTACCAGCTAGAAAAGCGTAAAGGAAATACGGGTGAAGCCCTGAAGTTTTATGAACAGTATGTAGCTTATCGCGATTCGATAAAACGGGGCGAAAATAAAGAGTTATTAGCCCAGCGAAAATACGAATATCAATACGAGAAGGAAAAAATAAAAGATAGCTTAGCTCGAGTAGAGCAGGATAAGCTTATGCAAGAAAAGTTGAAGCGTCAGGAATTAGAGATTAGTCAAAATACACAGCGCACGATTTTTTTAGTGGTGCTGGTATTGGTTATTGTTGTATTCGCATTAATTATTTTCAAACGACTAAAAACCTCACAGCGACAACGCGCCCTAATTGAGCGGCAAAAACAAGAAGTGCAGGAACAGCGCAATGAGCTTGATGAAAAGAACCGGGAAGTCATGGATTCTATCCAATATGCCAAGAGATTGCAGCACGCCATTTTACCGTCGACTGATCGTTTTCAACAAAGTGTACGGAGTCATTTTGTGTATTTTAATCCGAAGGATGTCGTTAGTGGTGATTTTTTCTGGATGGAACAAATGAATGGCTCGGTTTACATAGCTGCTGCCGATTGTACAGGTCACGGAGTGCCTGGAGCAATGGTTTCATTTATTTGTTCAAATGCACTAACCAAAACTGTGGTAGAAGATCGGGTGATCGAGCCTGCGAATATTTTGAATCAGGTAAAAGATATTGTCATCAATCATTTTGACAAAGGTGATGAAGGTATTCACGACGGTATGGATATTTCACTGGTTAAAATCACCCCTTACTCTACTGAAGAAAATAGTGATTATAAGCTGATATTTTCGGGAGCTAATAATCCTTTGTGGCTCATGCGTGATCAAAAAATTCATGCGATTAAAGGAGACAAACAACCTGTGGGACGTTACGATTATGCACAAACTTTCACGCAACACGAAATTGAAGGTTTTAAAGATGATATTTTGTATTTATTCTCCGATGGATATGTAGACCAATTTGGCGGTCCTACGGCAGACAAAGGAGGTAAGAAATTTAAATCTCCTAAATTCAAAGAATTACTTGCTAGTGTGGCTCACTTGACACTTGAAGAACAGCGAACCGCTTTAGAGGAAGCATTTATTAAATGGCAGGGTCCACTTCCACAAACGGACGATGTGGTCGTTTTGGGTATCAAGTTGTAAGTCATATTATTTTTTCACATCATATAAAGATTGATCGTTTCATCAAAATTATTAAAGTGAGTGATTATTTGTGCATCAGTCTGAATAGGTGAGGAGAGATTGAGGACTTAATACTTTCGATACTACTATTGTTTTAACGGATAACGATTTAATGATTGGATGCCTAGAGAGGAATTATTATTGTTTCAGCGGTTGCATCGACGAGGGATTTATCCCTCGTTGATGGAAGCGTAATCTATATGATAGTGGCTTCAGCCACTTGAAGATGAGTAGATCAGTCAATAAAAAGCAAGCCGTTGAAACGGTCAGGAAGTAGAAAATGACATCTATTGCTTGCGTGATTGCCGCCAGCAGGCGGGATTCCCTCAGCAATAGAATAGGTTCAGGCTCAAAAGTAGGGGAAAGATCTAAGGATTAAACTTCAAGTGCAATAAACTGAGGTTCCAATTATAATGGATTATAGAAATAATATATAGTCGCAGTTTAGGGGTGTCAGAAATGTTGAATATTTTTTGTTTGACTCAAGTTTCGCACCTCTAATTTAGAGGGTTTATCCAACAAAAAAATAGCATAAAAACCAAGGTAAACCCCTGGTTTTATTGTATCTTTGAGTTACCAACAAAAAAGTACAAATCATGCTACAATACGAAGATATTACAAAAATTCAAGAACTAAAAGTTATAGAGGTCAGTAGATAAATACATATAGTTTATTACCTTTTAAGTCAATAAAATCAGGAAGTTTATGGAATTTTTCAAAGGTCTAAACCTCTTAGAGTTCGTTGAACGCTTTAAAACAGATGAAAATTGCTTGGAATATCTTGCACATTATAAGTGGTAGAGTGAATATAAATGCATAAAATGCGGCCATACAGCTTCACAGAAAAGGAGTAATCATTCGAGAACTTGTAATAAATGTAGCCATACTGAGTCTGCAATGGCAAACACTTTGTTTCATAAAGTTAAGTTTGGTATTCGTAAAGCGTAAAATTGAAGTCGACTATATTTTAATGGATTCTTGGTTTACAGGTGTCGGATTACTTAAAAAACTGAGAAGTATTTGCGCTTCAACTCATATTATTGGAATGTATAAATACAATAGTAAAATAGAAGTTAAGGGTAAGGTTAAATCGTTAAAACAACTAAAGAATCAAAAAACTAAACCTAAAAGATGTCGAAAATTCAACTACTATTATCACCATTATATTACTGAAATTGATGGACTTAAATTTTCTGTATTCATTTCAAAACGAGGTAGAAATGGAAAGTGGCACACAATAATAACAACTGATACTAAAATGAGCTTTGTAAAAGTAATTGAAGTCTACAGTGTTCGTTGGACAATAGAAGTCTTTTTCAAAGAGGCTAAACAATTATTTGGTCTAGGAAAATGTCAGTCAACCAATTTTGATGTTCAGGTGGCACAAATAACAATTACAATGATTCAGTATCTTTTAACAAGCATTAGATTCAGGATGGAGGCTTATGAAACGATTGGCGGATTATTTGAGGATTTAAAACAAGATTATATTGAAAATAAGCTCAATATCAGGATTTTGGCTGTAGTCGCCTTAATTATTACAGTTTTGGAAAAAATAATTGACTCAATTGATATTGAAAGTGTTAAGAAAAATATAATAGCAAATATCGAAAAATTCCAAATTCTCTTAAATTCTCACGGCTTTAATTATCAACACGATACTTAAAATGAATTAGGTGCGAAACTTGAGTCAATAATATCTTTGTTTCTTTTCCGTTAAATAATTAAATTTGTCTAATTAACTAAGGACCATTTATGAATTCAACTCATTACCTTTTCGCAATACTAATGATATTCACAATTCTCTCCTGTGCGAAAGAAGAACCAGATAAAGAGGTTTATATCTATGGTACTGTTAAAGATCGTAATACCAATGAACCTCTTTCGGGAGCAATGGTCTACTTTCAATGGGAAAATGATGGCTGGTTGAAAAAAATTGACTCTACATCAACAAACGAAAACGGATATTACGAGATAGCTGTTGATTTCGAGATCGTTATACTAAGTAGTTATTCTCTTGGTGTCGAACATTCTGGTTACGCAGATACGCATGTGAGATTGAAAAACTCTGACGTCCCGAAAATTGAACACAGTATTATTGAAAGAAACTTCAGTTTGACTCCATGAAAACTTACTTTTATTTTACCTTAATCTTATTGCTGTCAGCCAATGTCCTTTTTGCGCAATCGGATTCTACGAAGAGTAGTAAACTTGAAGCTGGTATTTCAGCAGGAAGTTTATTACCTCGATTTAACGGGATATCAGCAACAGGAGAAGTTATTTATAAAACGCCATTTTTAAATCAAGAGTTCAAGCAAACAATTGGTTTTGACCTGTTTCGATATGATTACATGAGGTTGAATCAAATAGGGTTCAGCGGTTTTGCGGGGAAGACAGGTAGTATTTCTTATCTCGTCGGGTATTCTATGAAACTTAATGATGTAGAGGTTGATTTGAATGTCGGACCAATGTTGGGATACGGAAGAATTAATGTCAACAATAATTCCTCAAGTTATACTAAATATATAGATGGAAACTTACTGGGAATTAAAACCAAATCAGGTATAAAGTACGCTATATCCAAAAAATGGAGAATAGGTCTGGATGTTTCCTGGTTGTATTTCTCTTTGGATAGAAACAATGGGTATATTGATAAGAACAAGGGAAACTCATTATGGGCAGCTCAGTTTGGAATTAACTATACAATATTGGATAACAACAATAGACGTAAATCCCAAAATGATCATTCCGTTTCGAATCAAGCGAAAAATGAGAGTTCATCAAGGAACGGCAAAAAGAAATATTCTATAGGGCTAGGGGCTGGATTAACAACAGGTATAGGAGTTTCATTTCGATATGTTCCAAAAAGGTTTGGTGGTCAAGTAAATTTTATATCTATATATAAAGCAATTAGTGCAGGACTTACTTTCCTATACACGCTGACAGAAGAGGAGGTAACCTCTTTTTATTTATATCAGGGTAATCATCTACAGACGAATGATTCTTTCGGTAATACCGGATTGTATTTATTTAATGGTTTAGGGGCTGGGGTTGAGTTTACTATCCTGAAACGTATTGGTTTAAATATTATGGCAGGTTATGCGTTTAAAGATAACTTTAGTGATCATGGAGGTACGGGTGAAGTCGGATTGTATTATAAATTCTAATAATACTCGAATAGCGGTACGGCGTTAGTATACCTTCGAACCACTATAAACAAGGCATGATAATAATATTCATATTGTAAATGATACCATACAAACTGGTTTAAGTTTGATTGGGTTAATCATAGTAGCAATGTTTGTCGTGCTGACAATTAGAATATCATGGTTCTTTATAATAGCCGCGATAGCTTCTTCTGTATTTCTTTTCACTAAGGATTTCGCTGCGGAACACTTTCGGCAAAGTGATCATACAATTTCGTGAGGAGAGAGTTGAATAGGTGGCTGATTATGGATGGTTTAAAGATGCTCGCAAGGAAAAAGAGATGGATGAATCGCTGGAATTTAGTGTTCGACCAATGGGTTTCGAAGATGATCATAAAGGTGCACTCATCATTCGAGAAGAGGACGCGGCGGTGTATTGTGTTACGAAAATGTCGAATTCAGAGCTGGACGAACTGATCAAGGAGTTGATAAGAGGTAACACAATATGAAGCATTTACTGGCACTGAATATCGAACAGACAGCTGTCTAAACAATAATTCTTACAATACCAAACTATAACTTTAATTGTTTCTTCTGTAAACTCACGTGTAGACGTATTGAATGAATGAGAGCATCCTATAACTTATCACATAGGTAGAAAGACGGGGTATTGCATCCCAGATAAGGATTGCGAGAGTGCTACTGTTTACTTTTTGGAGGTTAATCAACTAAAATTTATCCAAATCCCCAACTTTTGCACTTGATCCGGATTCACTTCGACTCCTGTCGTCGGTCAGTGTCAACCTCTCACCCTAATTTCAAGGAAAAAAAAGAGCTCCCCGTTAAGCACGAAGAGCTCTTGAAAAATACTTCTTGTGGAGCCCCGAAAAATCGGGGGCTCTCACAAATACTACACAATCAGAGATTGCTTGATTTGTGGGTCTGGAGGGATTTACTTCGCCTCCTTACGTCGCTCAGCATAAACTTCTCACCCCAATGGATACAAAAAAAAGAGTAAGTACTTTATGCACTCACTCTTCTCAATCAAAACTACTCTGTGGAGCTGGAGGGATTCGAACCCTCGTCCAAACGATGAAATCACTAGCTTTCTACATGTTTAGTTCGCGATTCGGTTTTCGATCATGGAACGGACACGAACACCCTAACCATGACTTAGCTTCATCGAGTTTCGCAATACGACAGAAGCCGTCGCACCACTAGTTCCAAATTGTTGATTTCTCGTGATCCGGTTCTCGAGGAACAGGAGACCCGGCGAGAAACTCGTCCCTCCTACTGTTCTTCAGAGTGGATTAAGCGAATAGTCTATCGACTATTACGCTGCGAGGTTGTATGACGTGTTGTCAATTATCGTTTGTGACCAGGGATTTACGAGACTCACCACATGTCTCGACATGCTTACACTAATCATTTGCGATCGCTGTCAAATCCAAGTCAGCCCCAAATTATTAATGCAACTACAAATATAGTATAAATACGGCGCTTTAAACAAATTATTAGTAAAATTTAACTGTTGTGATAGTTATTAAATGAGTTGATTTCCCTGGATGTTTCACAATTCTGTGTGTTTCAATATTATTATCTGTTTAACACAGCATATCATGACAGGAACTTTATAATACCGATGGGGAAGACACTTCCTTAATCGTGGGTAGAAATCCAGGGCAAAGGAAGTCAATAACAACATTTTTTGGCAAATATTTTGTGTGGTTCGTGAGCTGTTAAATTGAAGTCTTTAATTTTAATAATGTCCAAAAACTGTGACAAAAATGCTTTGAGAGATAGATGGGTGATTCAATTTGATTTATTTTGCTGTTGTAGACGAATATAGAGCGTTTTTCTAGCATTTTCGTTTCATTTCACTACATTTGTTCAAGCTAAAAATTAAGTATGTCAGAAGAGAAAAAAATTATATTTTCAATGTCAGGAGTCAGTAAATCGACTCCGCAGGGAAAGCAGATTATAAAGGATATTTCACTATCGTTTTATTACGGTGCGAAAATTGGTATCATCGGATTAAATGGTGCTGGTAAATCAACGGTGATGCGTATAATTGCAGGACTTGATGAAGCCTATCAAGGCGATGTTGCATTTTCGGACGGATACACGGTAGGTTATTTACCACAGGAACCTGAATTAGACGAAAATAAAACAGTAAAAGAAATCGTTAAAGAGGGCGTTCAGGAAACAGTTGATATCCTCCAGGAATATGAGGAGATCAATAATTCATTTATGGACGAAAGTGTTATCAATGATCCTGATAAAATGGAAAAACTCATTGCACGTCAGGGAAAGGTTCAGGATATCATTGATTCCAAAGATGCCTGGGAGATTGATGCTCAATTAGATCGGGCGATGGATGCGCTTCGCTGTCCTCCAGATGATCAGAAAATTGAAAGTTTGTCGGGAGGTGAACGCCGGCGTGTGGCATTGACCCGTCTTTTATTGCAAAATCCCGATATTTTACTATTGGATGAGCCTACCAATCACCTTGATGCTGAGTCAATTCTATGGTTGGAGATGCATTTGCAACAGTATAAAGGAACTGTAATAGCAGTAACACACGACCGTTATTTTCTCGATAATGTGGCTGGATGGATATTAGAGCTGGATCGTGGTCAAGGTATTCCCTGGAAGGGCAATTATTCGTCCTGGTTAGATCAGAAAGCCAAGCGGTTGGAGCAAGAGGAGAAACAGTCTTCGAAACGCAAAAAAATGCTCGACAGCGAGCTCGAATGGGTGCGCATGAACCCCAAAGGACGACACGCCAAAAATAAAGCGCGACTGAATAATTACGATAAACTACTTGCTGAGGACGTAAAAGAAAAAGAAAAGCAACTGGAGATTCCAATTCCTAATGGGCCCCGACTTGGTAATAATGTCATTGACGCGGTGCACGTGGCTAAAGGGTTCGGTGATAAATTACTTTACGATGATCTCAATTTTAGTTTGCCTCCAAATGGAATCGTAGGCATCATCGGTCCAAATGGAGCTGGTAAAACGACTATTTTTAAAATGATTATGGGAGAGTTGGCTCCTGATAAAGGTGAGTTTAAGGTTGGTGATACTGTAGAACTCGGTTATGTTGATCAAGCACATGCAGATATTGATCCTGAAAAGTCGATTTACGATGTGATATCCAATGGTCAGGAATTGCTGGAAATCGGTGATCAAAAAATCAATGCGCGGGCTTACTTGTCAAAATTTGCTTTTTCGGGCGCTGATCAAAACAAGAAAGTAGGTGTGTTATCAGGGGGAGAAAGAAACCGATTGCATCTAGCTATGACGTTGATGACCGAGGCTAATGTGTTACTACTTGATGAGCCGACAAATGATATTGATATTAATACACTTCGAGCACTTGAAGAAGGTATTATGAACTTTGCGGGATGTGCAGTTGTTATTTCTCATGACAGATGGTTCCTGGATAGAATTTGTACACATATTCTAGCTTTTGAAGGAGATAGCCAGGTATACTCCTTTGAGGGTAGTTTTTCGGAATATGAAGAAAATAAGAAAAAGCGTTTGGGTGATGTTGAACCAAAACGCATGAAGTATAGAAAATTAGTAAAAGAAGATTAAAAAAATAGTCAAACTTATGTCAGACGAAGTTAGAAACCTTGAACCTAAAGCAGTTTGGAAGAATTTTTGTGATTTGAATGCGGTGCCCCGTCCGAGTAAAAAAGAAGAGCGGGTGATTGCTTTTATGAAGCAATTTGGAAATGATCTGGGATTAGAGACTGCTTCAGATCAAATAGGCAACGTAGTAATTAAGAAGCCAGCCACGAAGGGAATGGATGATCGACAGACTGTTATTTTGCAATCTCATTTGGACATGGTTCACCAAAAAAATAATGCTACTGATTTTGATTTTAGCTCCCAGGGCATTCAAATGTATGTAGACGGTGATTGGGTGAAAGCTGAAGGCACGACACTCGGTGCAGATAATGGCTTAGGAGTAGCCGCTATTATGGGACTTTTGGCTTCTGAAGATATTCCGCATCCCGCACTAGAAGCAATGTTTACCGTAGATGAAGAAACGGGTATGACTGGAGCGAAAAAGCTCGATCCATCGATGTATGAAGGAACCATCCTTCTCAATTTGGATACAGAAGAAGATGATGAGTTGAGTATCGGCTGTGCTGGTGGTATAGATACCAATACGCGTTTTGAGTACGATGAGCTCTATTCACTCGAGGATACCCAGGCTTTCCGTGTAGAGATCAAAGGACTTAAAGGAGGACATTCGGGAATGGATATTGATAAAGGGCGTGCCAATGCGAATAAATTGATGGCGCGTCTATTAACTTTAGCTAGTGATGATTTGATGCTGCATTCTATGGAAGGTGGAGGACTTCGCAATGCTATTCCTCGTGAGGCGGTAGCAGTAGTTTCACTGTTGAGAAGACATGTGGAAGGCTTTAAAGAACATGTGGTAAACATGGAATCTATATTTAAGAAGGAGTACAATCCCGTAGAAACTGATTTGAATATCAATTTAAGTCCTGTCAACACGCCGGATATGATGGTAGCAGGGGAGGAGCGACACGAGATGTTCGATGCTTTAAATGCTATTCATAACGGTGTATTTAAAATGAGTTTAAAGTTCAAGGGGCTTGTGGAGACATCGTCTTCCCTGGCTCAGGTTATCATCAAAGACGGTGTCTTTACTACGAAATCATTGCAGCGGAGTAGTGTAGAGTCTACAAAGGTTGACGTGGCTACCACCGTTCGAAGTCCTTTTGATTTATTAGGTGCTGAAGTGGAGCAGTCCGGAGATTATCCCGGTTGGGAGCCGAATCCCAATTCTAAGATATTAAATGTGATGGCCGAAATATATCGCGGTGAATTCAACGAGGAGCCCGACATACAAGCTTGCCATGCTGGTCTGGAGTGTGGTATATTAGGTAAGCATTTACCCGATGTGGATATGATTTCTTTTGGTCCTACAATAAAACATGCGCATTCACCAGACGAATGTGCAAGTATATCTTCTTTGCAAAAATTTTGGAAGTATTTATTGAAGGCCCTTGAATCTACACCGAAGAAATAGATGGAAACAAATCAGCGAGAAGCGTTAATCGCTCTAGCGAATACTAAAATGCCCTTTGGAAAGTACAAAGGGCATTTTTTAGTACAGATTCCCGAACCTTATTACACGTGGTTTCGGCAGAAGGGTTTTCCCAAAAATAAATTGGGCCAGCAAATGCAGATGATGTATGAAATAAAAGTGAACGGATTGGAGCATCTCATTGAACCGCTTGTTAAAAAATAATTATTTACGAATGAAGCTGGTTAAATTAAAATATAAAATAGCTTGAACCCTCTGAATTTTCTGAAGAATTCCTTATTTTCGAAAAAAAGTTATACATATATCGAACTTTTTGAAACTTTGTTACGTCTACTAAACGAACGATTAATAATAATTAAATTTAACTAAATATGAAAACTCTAGTGCTCACGGTTTTAAGTGTGTTTTTCCTGTCAACAAATGTCTTGTGGGGTCAAACTAATTTCGAAGATGACAAAGTGGCGATTACTACGTCAACTAAATCTTATGAAGATGCTGCGAATGATCGTTTTTATGAATATCATGCATTTTCTGTGACGAATAAAACGAATGCTCCAGTAAAATTTGAACTGTTAATTGCTTATGCTCAGGATGGTCATGAGGGATCGACACGCGATGGAGATAAGAAGAGAATAATTACTTTGGATGCGAATGAAACAATTGAAGGAGAAGTTGGAGTAAATGATGAGCTGACTTTGTTCAAGGCCTTTTTACCTGGTAATAGTGGTAAAAAAGCTGCAGATTCTGAAGTAAAAGTAAATAATATCAATGTAAATTACCTATAATGATGAAAAGTAAAATATTTAAAATATCCGTTTTAGCCGTATCGCTACTTTTTAGCTATACTGCTAAATCGCAGTGCTCCGTTACTATTCAAACCGCAAACGACACTGTTGACTGTGGAAGTTGTTTTGATCTTACTGCAGTAGGTGAAGCACAGGATACGTTGTTGAACGAAGATTTTAATAATTCAAGTTTGGGGCCAGGATGGTCTTCCAACCAAACGGTGATGTACACCAACCCTTGTGGAGCGCCACCAGACAATTCACCGAGTGCATGGTTTGGTGATTCGCAAACGCAACCGCGAGTACTTGAAACAATTGACTACGACATGAGTTGTGGTGGAGATATTTGTTACATGATGAAGTATTCAGTACAAGGTGGTTCAGGAAGTTGTGAAGGACCAGATCAGCCTAATGAGGGTGTAGATTTGCAATATTCAACCGATGGTGGAGCTACATGGACAAGTATTTTTTACCACACCGTTGTAGGAGGAGGAACAGATCCTTATCAAACGAGCTGGAACCAATATTGTCAAGAGATTCCACCTGGTGCTCAAACGCCAAATACGCGTTTTAGATGGTATCAGGATGCCGGTAGTGGTGCAGGTTTTGATCACTGGGGAATTGATGATGTATCTGTACTTGGTACTATATGTGGTACCTATTATTACGATTGGTTTGCTGATGGTACAACAAACTCCGCAGATACAAATCTTTGTCTATCTCAAAATATCGATACGTATGATGTGATTTTTACTGATGGTTTATCAGATACGTGTTCAGCGTCTATTGATATCTATTCTGCAATGGCTCCAAATCTGCCAAATGATACTTCAATTTGTGGTTTGATTGATACCAATATCTTTTCTAACCCAACTGGAGGTTCTGGTGATTACAGTTACCAATGGAACACGAATGAGACAGATAGTTTTGCTGCGAGTGTTTCCACGGGCGAGTATTACGTGGATATGACTGATGCGAACTTCCCGAATTGTACAGCGAGCGATACAATGAACATCGGAATTTATCCTTATCCAGTAGCAGATTTTGAGGCGTTCCCACTTTGCGATGGTGTGCCAACGGAGTTTACGGACTCTACATCTATTTCTTCTGGCTCCATCACGAGTTGGGATTGGGATTTCGACGATCTGGGTTCTACTTCAACGGATCAAAATCCAACGTATCAATTTAGTGGTATTGCTAATTATGATGTGAACCTCCGTGTAGAATCTGACGAAGGTTGTGCGCATGACACTACTATCACGATTCAGGTTGGGCCGCGTCCTTTTGCTGATTTCGATTATGATAATGCTTGTGAGGATGAGGAAGTACCTTTCGAAAATACTTCAGCTGGAGATTATGAAAGTATTTATTGGTCTTTCGAAAATGGCTCAGATTCCATTACAATTGAGGACCCCGTGCACGAATTTTCAGGTGCTGGTGATTTCGATGTAACATTAATTGCTGTAGATAGTAGCGGTGCATGTGCTGATACGCTTACGGAAACAGTAACGATTTATCCATTGCCTAACGTGGTGTTTGATGCGAATCCTCAGGTGGGTGAGCCACCACTTCCAGTTGATTTTTTCAATCAGTCGACCGGAGCAATTAGTTATGAATGGGATTTTGATAACGGTAATTTTTCGAATGATCCGAGTGACACTGTATATGAAACATTTGATAACGTTGGACTATATGATGTCGTCTTAACAGGTTTGTCCGCTGATGGTTGTTCCAATTCATATTCTTTGGTAATTAAAGTCGAATATCCAGATCTTCAGTATGTAATACCAAATGTTGTTACGCCTAACGGTGATGGAGTTAATGATGATTTCTTTATTAATTTCATTCAAGCGCGAGAAACAATTACTGCCTTTGAGATTGTTATTTTAAATCGCTGGGGTAATGTCATTCGTACTTCTGATGATCCCGACTTTGAATGGGATGGAACGCGCGATAATGGTAAACAAGTTTCTGATGGAACTTATTTCTACAAAGTGAGAATGTCTACCGTTAAAGGTAAAGAGTTCAATGAACATGGCTTCATTCAAGTAGAAACGGATTAATTCAATGAATATAGTCGTTAATCAAGCGGTTGATCAGTTGGTCAACCGCTTTTTTAATTTTAGATTATCCAGAAGATAACAATACCAGTTAAATTTCGATATGTTTTTAAGTTATCATGGATGCATTTCAGGTGTTTAGAGAATAATAGTTGGATAAAACCGCTCTTATTTCAAATAATTTTCATATACTTAAAATTGTAATTAAAACTATGTATGAAACCTGAGCGTATTCCTTTACTTGATAAATACTTCAAACAAGGCGGCGCTAAAACCCAAAATGTATTGCCATGAAATTAAAAACATTGTTCTTTTTATTACTCGGTCTGATGATTAGTTGTTATAGCTTTTCTCAAACCCTCTACAAATATTACCAGGATGGATTGGTTGTTTTTCAGTTGAAAACTGACGAAAAGCGTATCCTGTCTCATGAAAAGCAAGTTGATGTTAAGCAACACGAACTGTTTGCTCAATATTTAAGCGAATTTGAAATTGAGGCGGTGCGTCATTTGCATCCCGATTTAGACGACAATAAATTAAATCGTACGTATCAAATTCGATTGAAAGATATGTATGAAGTTAATGCGGTTATAGCTAAGCTCAAGGAGCATGAGGCGATAGAATATGCAGAACTTAAAGAATTACATTATACCACGTTAACTCCAAATGACCCTTATTTTGTTCAAAGTAATCAGTGGTCGCTTTTTCAGATTGCTGCTGAACAAGCCTGGAATACAAATGTAGGTGATCCGAATGTAGTTGTGGCAGTAACCGATAACGCGATTAATGTTGATCACCCTGATCTTGCCAACGTGATTGTTGGGGGATATGATGCGGTTGATCAAGACAATGATCCGCGCGGCTGTGGTGGAAATTCAGGATTTCATGGTTCACATGTTTCCGGAATCGTTGGTGCTGAAACAGACAACTCCCTGGGTGTTGCATCTATTGGATTCGGTGTGAGTATTCTACCGATCAAAATAGGAGATTGTAACGGAGCTTTAACAGCAGCTTATGACGGTATTATTTATGCCGCAAATAACGGAGCTGATGTCATTAATATGTCGTGGGGCGGCGGAGGCTCGAGTCAGTACGGACAAAATGTATGCACAAATGCTTGGAATGCGGGGTCTATATTAATTGGTGGAGCTGGCAATGATAATGTTTCTACGCAATTTTACCCTGCTGCCTACAATAATGTGGTTGCAGTAGCTTCTACGAATCAAAATGATGAAAAATCCAGTTTTTCGCAATACGGTTCATGGATTGATATATCTGCTCCTGGTTCCAATATTTTAAGTACAGATGCGGGTACGGGCTATCAGTCAACTTCAGGAACTTCTATGGCATCGCCGTTGGTAGCGGGACTGGTAGGTTTATTAAAATCTCATGCTCCCAGTGCTACGCAAACGGATCTGATCAACTGTCTTTACTCAAGTGCTGATGATATCGATGCCCAAAACCCGGGTTACATTGGACAGTTGGGGGCTGGACGCATCAATGCAAATGCCGCCATGAATTGTGCGAGTTCTTTCTCCACTCAATATGATGCGGCGATTATAGATGTTATTGAGCCAAACGGGGCGATATGCGCTAGTAGTTTTACACCTGAAATTGTTTTACGAAATTATGGTAGCGCAACGCTGACAAATGTTACGATCACTTATGACTGGAATGGTTCATCTCAGACCTATTCATGGACTGGATCACTTCCTACGGGTTCTACAGAGAATGTTGTTTTGCCCTCACAAACGGGAGCAAGTGGTGGCTATACATTTGATGCTGAAACGTTTAATCCTAACGGTGTAGCAGATGAAAACCCAACGAATGATTTGTTCACTCAAAGTTTTTCACTGAATGGAAACGGTCAGTTTGTGGATTTACAGTTGGATCTCGACTGTTACGCTGAGGAAATCAGCTGGGAAATCACAGATGACAATAATGGCAATGCCGTGGTGCATTCTGGAGGTGGTTATCAAAACAGTAATGGAATCCAATCCGTTACTGAATCACTTTGCCTGGGTGTAGGCTGTTACACTTTCACGATTACAGATTCATACGGTGACGGTTTGTATGGATCACAATGGAATAACTGTTCTGTTAATGGTGATTATCAGATGACCGATGCTAATGGCAACTTGTTGTTTGAGATGACGGCTACGAATGCTGATTTTGGAACAAGTGCACAGCATCAATTTTGTATTTCGCAACCAGGTAATTTGAATGATGCCAGTATTTATGCGATCAATAACCCTGGTTCTATCGTTTGTAATACTTCCATTACTCCGGAGGTGGTGATCAGAAATTTCGGTAATGATCCACTAACTTCAGCTACTATTAATTATCAAACAACTGGAGGAATTCAAACATTGGCCTGGACGGGGAATTTAACTCCATACCAATCAGAAATTGTGACTTTGCCAGCCATTAATGCCGGTACAGGTAATGTGACCCTTTCCGTTTATACCTCCAACCCTAATGGTCAGTCGGATGATACACCTGCCAACGATGAACTGACACAAAATTATGATGTCTTAAATGCTCCTGCTACACCTGTTATCACGCAATCAGGTAATGTTCTTTCAGTTAATTTACAGGCTGGAGAGTCTGCTGAATGGTTTCTGAACGGTACTAGTGTGGGTACAGGTAGTTCAATAACAATGACTCAGAGTGGTCAATATACGTGTATGGTTACTAACCAGGATGGTTGTAGTTCTAGTGATCAGAATAATTTCGAACTGGAAACATCCGGTTTAACGGTGGAATCAGTAGCAGAAGCAATTACTGTATTTCCAAATCCGACGAATGGTGTACTGAATATTTCAGTAGAACGCTTTGATCAGGCGTTAACTGTAAGTATTGTAGATGCAGTTGGGCGTCAGGTTTTAAATGAACGTTCTTTGGCAACGGATCATTTAAATAAGTTAGATTTGCGAGCTTATGAAACAGGTGTTTATACACTGATATTCAAATCCAATGAACAACTGATTACGCGTAAAGTGACGCTGAATTAATTGTAGGAATCCTATTTTGAAAAGAGGCTGTTTCTTATTGAGGCAGCCTTTTTTTATTGCTAAATCTCACCAATAAAACATGAGGTAGATGCTATTATCCTTTCTTTTCATTTGAAACTTTAGCATATTTGTACTATGAAAATCGTAGCTTTATTTTTGATTTTTATCAGTTGTTCGGTCGTGATGGGACAATCTGAGCATTTCTTAACTCCACAAAATAAGGCTTACCTGTATCACACGGTGCGCAAGAGCCCCATTCTCGAACAAAATATAGGTAGGTATATCAAGTATGATGGAAAAACGATCAAATTACCCAATGGTGAAATAAATTATGATTCAACGGAGCAGGTGATCATCAATGAACCTGAATTGCTTACTATTTATCAAAATGAATTGCGGAAAGCACCGAAAGGTATTTTAGCAGAGGCTGCCAATAAGATGGCATTATGGGAACTCAATAAAACACTAAAGCATCAGCGCTCCGGAGACCTGGTTCAATCGGGAATGAGTAGCTATTACGAGGAATTTGAAACGATGTTAATCAAAGAATTACCTGAAAGTGCACTGCGTCAAAAGAATAAAGCCCTTACGTTGCGTCCAAGAATAGAGAAATTAAATAATCCTACCTTGACATTTAATGATAAAGTTGCCATGCTCGATGGTTTTGGTAAATGGAACAACGAGCAAAAAAAACGAGTCATTGAAGCTTACAACACGGCTATCAATGAATGGGTTGAAATTAGAGCCTATTCAATTTTTAAAGCTTTAGGCGGAGTAGCTGCAGATTTTCAAAATGTTCTAACCGCTGCTGGCGATGGCAGTAATACTTCAGGTATGTTTGAAGAGCGCGAAAAAGATGAGCGTGGTCGCTGGAATAAAGGACTGCCGAAGGCCGTGGGGCTTTTTCCCTACGAGCCATATATCGGAAAAAAGCAGACGCGAGGAGCAAAACAGTTAGAGGTGCTTCCCCGAGGAAATACTTTTCATTATTTTGAGACACCTGGAAATGGTAAAAAGACCAATATTCATTTGGACGTATGGGGTTATAACTCCGATAAACAAACAACCGTTGTATTGGAAAAAGGTGGACGGTATTATCCCTTATTTGGTTCTTCTGAAACGCGTTTTTTATCACCAGACTCGTCTTTTGGAGGAGATTTGACGTACTATACGTTGATTCATCGCGTACGTGCTGAAATTGCTCAATTAGAAGAAAAAATATCGGGGCGTCGCGGATTGGAATACTGGATTGCGTATCACGATGAACGTCGTGAAGACAAATTGTTGGATATCGATAAGGTAGAACAGGAACTGAATGAAATCCGGTACAGCACAATTACGACTAATGACAAAAAGTACAAAACGGATTCTAAAAAGAAAAAGCGCAAGAAACGTCAGGAAAAAGTGGTTTTGTACTACAGTCAACTGGACGCTATCAAGAAAAAAATACGTGAACTGAAAGCAGAAAAAGAGAAAGTTTTGACTAAAAAGCAGGCTTTGAATCGTCAGTTGCAAGGCATGTATGATCTGATTGGGACTGAGTGGGTGAGTTTCGAAGAGAATGAAGGACTCTATTTATTTGAAGATTCTTCGCGTTTTGATATTCGCACACAGGAATTTACTTTTCCGCCTTCTGAAGAAAAAGAGAAGTTTCAGGTGAAATTATTGGCAATCCCATTAAGTCATCAGAGTCAACAATTCGATGAAGTGATGTTACACATGAACATTACTGATGCGGAACCTTTCTATACTGCCCAGTTGCGAATGGATATGAATGATGTCTTTGCTTCAGATGATTTTTCGTTTGAAAAATCGCGTTTGATTGCTCCAGCAGATTCTATTGGTATCATGGAGTTTTTAGAAGCACTTCAGGACGATCAGATGTATCTGAACATTATCGCGCGAGGTCAGGGGATAGGACGTATGGAAAATAACCAGGTCATCGATCATCCCGAACCTGATGCCGTAAATAGTTATCCGGGTGCCACAAATGAAGAACAACTTCGCGCAAAGGAGAGCATTTCCTTTAAGCAATTGAGAACAACACAAGTAACCTTGTTCGTCGATCGATGTATTACCTTAGAAGTGAATAGTTATACAGATCCCGTTAAAAGCAATTTTACGCCGCCTTCGCAAGCTATTGCTGATGCAATGAATCAATACAATCTCTCAAAGAATGATGTGTTGAGTGGATACAGGACTTATGCAACGCTGAAAAAGTTAAAACAAGAGTTGAACATATTGGCTGGAGATTACCTCGAACGACCTGCTGCAAAAGCGGTAATCGACCGATTCAATAAGGCCATTGAGAAAACAGCTATAACGATAGGGAAAACCTCGTTTAAGTATGAGGAGTTTTAATCTTCTGACGGATCATTTTCAAAAAAAGAGGGATGAAAATTAACGAGATACAGCTGCTCTGTAGCACGTGTAAAAGCCGTGTATAACCATCTGAAGTAGGATTGATCCATCATTTCTTCTGTGAGATAACCCTGGTCAATGAAAACACAGTCCCATTGCCCGCCTTGTGATTTATGGCAAGTAACTGCATAGGCATATTTTACCTGTAATGCGTTGAAGTAGGGATCACTCATGATCCTTTCATACCTTTTTTTCTTATTGCGCTCAAATGCGTAATCCTCTTCAATTGCTAAAAACAATTCCTTCATTCTTTCGCGCGAGATCGAGGGTTGATTTTCTGACAGTGCATCCAGCATTATTTTTACCTCAAACTCACCGTAGTCGGGGAAGTCAATAAGCTCAACCTTTGCATCTACAAAATCAAAACCGTAGCGAGAAGACCGTTCCAAAATCCGTTTAACGCGAATCGTTTCTCCGTTGGCAATAAAATTAGAAGAAACGTCCTCGCCGAGCCAGAAATAATTATTACGAACGACCATTAATAAGTCGTTGGCGACAATTTGTTCTTCATACCAAAAAATGCGCGCACGAACCTGTTCATTAAATAAATTAGCCCTTTTGTTGGAGCGTGTGATGACGATCGTGTTGGTATCCCCGTAGTTGGAAAAGGATGAATCCAGTATATCTTCAAGTTCTGACCCATCGATGCTTTTAAGATCACTATCGCCGCGCAATTGAATATGCGGAAAACTATGCTCAGGTGAGGATCGCAAGGCTGTTGCATTTTCTAGAATTGCGGAATTATATGCTTGTCTGAGTACTTCAGAAAGTTCAAAATGCGAAATATGTAATCGCGGAAAGTGATTTTCAAGATATGATTGTTGAAGGGCCGGACTGAAATCAGTACCTACGGGCGGTAATTGTCCACGGTCGCCAATAAAAATGAGACGACAATTTTTACCTCCGAACACGTATTCAATAACATCTTCCAAAAGGTTTCGTGGTTGGATTGTACCATCACTTTTTAGTGAATAATCACCGATCATAGAAGCTTCGTCAATGAGAAAAAGCGTATTGGTATGCAAATTAGGAGAGAGACCGAGTCGAATCCCTCCACCTGCCATTTTTTCTTTGCGATAAATTTTTTTGTGAATCGTGTAGGCTTGATGCCCGGAGCGATTGCTAAACACTTTCGCAGCGCGACCCGTGGGAGCCAACAATACTTTTTTTCGTCGCATTGCGGAGAGTGCGTTAACAAAGGCACTTAATAATGTCGTTTTTCCCGTTCCCGCATACCCTTGCAATAAAAATAACGGAAAATCATGTGAGGAAATGTAAAAGTCACATAAAGCTTGTAAGAGTCGTTCCTGCTCCCGGGAAGGATTGAAGGGAAAGTTTTTAATTGTCGTTTCGTATAATTGCTTGCTGACTGTCATACAAAACGAAGATAAGAGATAACTTCAATTGATGGGTGATTTTGTGATAATATGTTGAGCAACGAAGAAAATAATAAAGAAGGAGTTTTCCAACGCCTCCTTGTTGATTAAACGGTTTAAAAAATCTATTCAATAGCACGATGCCATATTAAAAAAATTGTAGATTTGTGGGGAAAGTAAAGAATTAATCAAAGGAAAAACAATGAATAATCAATTTTCTGTTCTCATTAAACGATACTTAATTGCTGTTCTTATAGCTATTTTAGGATTAGTAATGATTATCATCGGTGCTCAAAGTGGCCAATCGTCACTTTTTAATATTGCTGCAGTTAATGTTTTCGTAGGGGGAATTCTGGCCCTTCTATTTAGTGCAGGTATTTTAAGTCGCGTGATCGTATTTGTTGTGGGTTCCATATGCGTTTTGGTCACTATCTTCATAGGTGTTTCTACTTATCAATCAGTTCAGGCGTCAATAGCACATATTGAAGAACGCGAAAAAGCGGTGAAGCTCGTTCAATATAATTTGAAGGAAATTCGTGAAATGCAACGCGCCCACAAAAAGAAGCATGGTCTTTATGCAGGTACGTGGGAAGAGTTATTTGACTTTTTTAAGAATGAAAAAGTTGAGAAGATTGATGCTATGGGATCTGTCCCTGCTCGTGCCATTACTGTGGATGAACGCGAGGCGCTTTACGATGATAACCGTGCAATCGATAAATTGATGACGGAGCGAGAGGCAGCAAAGTTGGCAGCTATGGGCAATCCTGGTGAGCAGCCTGACCTCGAAGGTTTCAAAAGAGATACGGTCATGGTAAGATATAAAGAAGAATTTACTGGGAATATATCGCGTATGAGAGAGCGAAAATCACTGGAGCTTGGAGAAATTAAGGTAGAGGAATTCAAGTACATTCCTATGACAGATCCTCGTGAAGAATGGGTGATTGAAACGCGTGACTCTGTGAAATATTTAGACGATACGATCCCAACGATTGTCGTTTTTGGTCGTGAGCCAGTACCTCGCTTTGAAGATGGCGTGC
>CAYFTH010000035.1:21609-26698 GCA_964346075.1 uncultured Fluviicola sp.
CCAACGATTGTCGTTTTTGGTCGTGAGCCAGTACCTCGCTTTGAAGATGGCGTGCGCGATACAGTTGGTTTTGGAAATCTTTCAACGAGTTCGGACAAAGGAACATGGGAATAAAGTGAAAGGTAAGCAGCTTGCAGTTTATATTTCGAGAACCTCAGTAGTTGCTACTGAGGTTCTGCGTTCCAATCGGGAGGTATTGCGCAAAGAGCATACGCGATTTCATGAAGCTACTCCAGGTGGATACAAAGCAGAATTAGAGCACTTTTTTGATCAGTTGGGGTGGTCTGATGATTATTCAGAGTACAGCCTCGCTTGGGGTAGTCCTTCGCAAGCTGTGGTGCCTTTAAGTATTTATAATGATTCACACCCCAAGGCCATCTACCAGCTTTTATTTGGAGACCATCAAGACGATGCTGCTACAGATTTCAATCGACTGATGGAGTTAAGCCTCGTTGTGGTATATGAAATTCCGGATTGGGTAAAGTCGTTTTTCGTGAAACGCTTTCCGCATATAGAAATCAAACATGAAAATGCCTTTTTTTTAAGAGGGACTTTTCAGGGGGCTACTTTTTCTAAAAGTTTGCATTTTACCGTACTCGACGATTATTTTTCGATTGCACTTATTGAGCGCGATGAACTGCTGTTTTCCAATACGTACGCTTACCAAACGGTTGAAGATATCCTTTACCATTTAATGTATGTCCTGGATCAAAATAATTGGAGAAAGGCAGCAATAAAGGCTGGTAGTTATTTTTATACTGAAGAGCAACGCGAAAAGGCGATGGCAGTGATTGAAATGATCAAACAACATCAATTATTAAAGCAGGCAGATTTTGATAGTCCCCAAGAAGCCATTAAATTACAACCATTGTGCGTATAAACAGAGGTAAATTAAAGCGAATTCGATTTTTTCCCCCGAAAGGTTTCCCTTCTCGGCCTACGACTGATTTTGCGAAAGAAGGGTTGTTTAACCTGCTTGAAAACCAGTTTGACATGTTCGATATGGCTATTCTGGATCTTTTTGCAGGTACGGGGAATATTTCTTTTGAATTTGCCTCGCGGGAAGCAGGTAGAATTACTGCGGTAGATCGCAATTATAAGTGTATTCGGTTTATCTCGGAATTCGCAAAGAAGCATGAGCTGCAGGAAGTAGAAATTGTAAAATCTGATGCCTTCAAATTTGTGGGTAAGACACCGGCAACATTTGACTTGGTATTTGCCGATCCACCATTTAAGTCGAATTTTTATGAATCACTGATTAACGCTGTTTTTGAAAATGAAATTTTAAATAAAAACGGGGTTTTTATTCTTGAACACGAAAAGCGCATTAATTTTGAATCGCATCCCTGCTTTGATTCAGCCAGAAAATACGGAAATGTTGTTTTTAGCTTTTTTTCTTAATTAAAATAGTATAATTATGAGCAAAATAGGTGTTTTTCCAGGGTCATTCGATCCCTTTACAAAAGGGCATGAGTGCATTGTTAAAAAAGCATTGGATTTGTTTGATGAAATTGTTATCGCCATTGGTCAAAATACATCGAAATCGTATTTGTTTGACATGGAAAAACGAAAGAAGCACATCGAATCACTTTTTCAGGATCAGCCCGAAGTGCGCGTCGCTGTATTTAAAGGATTAACGGTTTCATTCTGTCAGTCAATTGGAGCGAGATACATCGTTCGTGGTTTACGGGATTCAAAAGACTTTGGTTATGAGCGTAGCATCGCTCAGATGAATTATGAAATTTCTGGCATAGAAAGTGTGTTCTTTATGACAGTTCCCGAATATACAGCGATCAATTCAACGATTGTACGCGAAATACATAAAAGCGGAGGATCAATGGAATTGTTTGTAACGAATGCCGATGAGCTCGTTAATAAGAAAGGGGGGCAATAATGTTTTTCTGAAAAATTAAACTATGCAAAAAGTAATCCTTTGTTTTTTACTACTGTTCGTTGTACCCGTTGTAACTGCTCAGAGTGTGTCAACTATAAAAGGACATGCGCCCAGTTATGTAGGTGAACAGGTTCAGGTATTTGCATACGAGGATTATCTTTCAAGGTTAAAAGTACAACTTGCAACGACCAAGGTGGATTCAGACTCTACATTCTCGCTTTCATTTTACAATGAGGAGGTGCGCAAATTGCGCGTAGAGATCGGTAGTAATCATTTCCATCTATATGTTACACCCGGAGGCTCCTACGAGCTATATGTAAGAGATCGCAATCCTTATATCGATCAGACTGAAAAGGTCGAAGCTGAATTTTTCTTCATCGATCTCGATTCTACTGATATTAATTATAAAGTACTCATGTTTGAGGAAAGGCAACTTGATTTTTTAAAAAAGCGCTATTCCAGGAGTAAACTGAGATCGCCTGACTTTATGGCTCATTTGGATACTTTTAAAGCAGCTACAGCGGAGAGATATGCCGATGATTCAAGTCAATTCTTTAAAAATTATGTGAGATATAGTTTTGCATCGCTTGATAATTTGCCTTATAACGGACATCGGAATAGGTATGAGAAGTATGATTTTTATATAAAACCTCAGACAGTGCTCTATCAAAATGATCGTTACATGGATTATATTCTGAACTATTACGAAAATTATAGCTCTGAATTGGGGAATAAACTCAATCAAAAATTTTATGAAAGCGTGATTAGAAGCAGTCCGTCGCTGGCCATGAACGCATTGGGAGGTGACTACGCACTGGATAATATCCGTTTGCGCGAATTTATTTTGATTAAGATGCTGGGGGATGTCTTTTATTCAAATGATTATCCACAAACAAATATTATGACGATGCTTGACAGTATCGAGCACCATTCACTTTTTGATGAAAATGGGAGCGTGGCCAAAAATTTAAAATATCGATTGATGGATCTGGTTCCAGGTGCTCAAATGCCACAATTTATTGTCCAGGGTAAAGATAAAAAATGGTCGCGTAACGATTTTTCAGGTAAGCATTTGTACATACATTTTATTCATGTGGGTTCGGAACAATCGTTACAAGATTTAGCTTTACTTACTCCGCTTTATAACGATTATAGTAAGTACACTGAATTTTTGACCGTAATTGTCACCGAGGACCGGGAAGCTTGGTTGGAGCAGCAAAATAGCTTTATTAAAAAGCATAAAATAAGTTGGCCCATTGCCGTATTAGAGGAGAATGATGAATTACTCGACCGGTTTAATGTGACGTCTTATCCCCATTATTTATTGATGGATGCTACAGGACATATTGTAGCGGCACCAGCATATTCGCCACGACCAAATAACGAGTATGAAACTATAGGAAACCTACTTTTCGCCATCGACAAGCGTCAAAAGCGATTGGAGAATAATGAGTAATGCAGGTATTGAACCTAATCCTTAGAAGATACGATAGTGTTGAAATAGAAGATCTCGTATGCTCTCTTTATTATGAGTGAGCTAAAGGCTATTCAATGTGTTTTAAACCGTATTTTTATTGAACTGAATGTTCTTGGCTCTCATTTATTTAGTGGTATTGGTGTTGTTGATAACTCAAGGACATAAAGCAAAAAAGGTGAGACTAAACTGCCTCACCTTTTACTTTTTAATTGAATTATTTTTTCAATTAGTTATTGATATCAATTACTTCAACTTCAAAAGTTAAATCTTGTCCAGCAAGTGGGTGATTACCATCAACAACAATTGCTTCATCTTTTACTTCTTTTACTACCAGTTGAATCTCTTGTCCTTGAGGTGTAGTAGAGACGAGTCCCATTCCTACTTCAGGTTTGATATCTTCTGGTAAACGATCTTTCGGTACTTCTTGAACCAATTCTTTTCTTGGCTCACCATATGCTTCATCAGAAGAAACTTGAATAGTTTTCTTCTCATTGACTTTCATATCGATAACACCGTTCTCAAATCCTGGGATCAGCTGACCTTTACCTACTTCAAATTCCATAGGATCACGCTCTAAAGAGCTGTCAAATACTTCTCCATTTGCTAACTTTCCGGTGTAATGTACTTTCACCTTGTCATTTTGTTTTACTTGACTCATAAAAACTTTGTTTGTAAATTAAATACTTGAACAGCATCTTCTCAACACCATCCAGAACAAAAGTACGGGTTCTGATAGGAATGCCCAAATATTCACGCCGTTAATACAAAAGTGTTTCTTTTTTACAGCACTGTTTCGTTGCTTAGTATGCTGTGAATTTGTTCTTGTACACTTTAGTAGTGAGGAAACAACCGACCCTCACAACAGAAGTTTAGAGCTGTGAATTTTTGAGTATTGAGCAGGATTTTTACGGTCTTGTTTCAATTTTTTTAAAGACAGGTAGTATTTATGAACCTGCTGTGGTTTAATGGATTGATTATTATATCCAACCCTCAATTGGCCATCAAACTTGTGGGATAAACTTAGAAAAAATAGCTTGTAGGTCAATTTTGACAAACGGTCAACCCTATTTAGGGAAGTACACATTTTACACTCCTTAAACCTGCCTTCCCTGTCCGACGAGGATAATTCCTATATAAAAGTATGGCTCTTGCGACGACAGGCGAGCGTATTCAATAGTTGTTATGCTGAGGAGTTCAAAGTACCACGGTTCCACATTCCACGGTTCTACTGTTCCACATTCTACAGTTCTGCGGTTCCAAATTCTACGGTTCTACTGTTCCACATTCTACAGTTCTGCGGTTCCACATTCTACAGTTCTACTGTTCCACATTCTACGGTTCTACTGTTCCACATTCTGCGGTTCCAAATTCTACGGTTCACTAAATCCTTCGATTGGCCAGTAGCACCGGAGGTTCTCCGTTAAAAGGATTTGACCTTCCAATCGTTCTGGCGGGAAGTCCAGCAGCACGCATTACACTTCGGTCACCAAACCGATTGCGAATGTGATCCATTGCTTTATACAAATCACTGTGCCGCGTATCGTCGCTGAACAAATTGATTTGATGACTACCGTTGACGAGGTGACTCAGCCGAACACCAATGAGTCGAATGCGAACGCGGCGAGAATAAATTTTATCAAACAACTCCAAAATCAGCGGGATAATTTCATGGTCAGCTGCAGTGTAGGGGATTTTCTTTTGAAGCGTTTTCGTTTGGA
>CAYFTH010000036.1:0-26468 GCA_964346075.1 uncultured Fluviicola sp.
AAGTCGGTTCAGACACTTATAAATTTTTGCGAAGTTTTCAGGTAGTGGGTACCCCGAATTGGATTTCCTATGCGCTATCCCCAACCTCTTTAATTATCCTTTTGAATCAACTAATGTTCTCTGCTATTTGTGTAATAATTTAAGAAAGGAATTGATAATCATATTATTAACTCAAATATTATTGCCAAATGTAATGTTATAAAACAGGTCTTTCACTTTTAAAGAAAAGTGCTTATTCTTAAACCTCTCCCCAACTTTTGAGACTGATCCTTCGTTTCCCCCTTTGGAGGGGGCTAGGGGGAGGAGAATAGTTAGATATTAGGCAATCAAATAACTAACCCAATTTTTGGTAGAAGTAAGATTAAAAATTTATCGATCATTGGCTTTTAATTAAATTAGTCCTCCCCCCGACCCCCTCCAAAGGGGGAGAGACAAAGGACTGACCTTTTTCCGCAGTAGAAATTAGTCTTGGGTAAACAAACGGATAAGCATTTAGCCGTTAAATCATCAAAAGACTTAACTCGGTAACCATAAAACAGAAAAAACGCCCGCTGCTACGACGGGCGTTCTAATTTAACTTACGATATGCGCTCTTAAGTTAAAGATTCATGCTAAACTTCAAGCTTACAGTTGTTCCGATGCCCAAAGATTGGAAGTATTGGTCTTCGGCTCCATACGATTTAAAGACAGACTCTCTTTTGTCATTTAGCAGGTTGGATACTTTTAACCCTACCTTCATTTTATCATCTGCACCAAATTTCTTGGAAGCATTAAAGTTTAAACTGTGGAATGGTACGGTATAAATATCAGGACGGTCTACAATACCCGTGTACTGTAAAGTTTGCCCTTGCATATTGTAGAACAATGATGCCTCAAGCGATTCGAAAAAGCCTTTTTCAGCACCATTGAACATAAATCCACCGTTGATGATGTATGGAGCCTGACCGGCCATATCACGATAGGTCTCTACGGTTTGTCCTTCGCGTGCATTGGCAACACGACTCTCATATTCGGTGCGACTTAATTCAATACGCGATTCTGTCATCGTAAAGTTTACTGCCAGACTAAAGTTTTGAAGCGGTTTTGCAATAAAGTTTAGCGATTGTCGAATTTCGATTTCTCCACCAATCACTTCTCCATCTCCAACGTTTCTCGGTTGGAAAGCTCCTGCTTGTGTTGCGAACTGAACAATCTCAATTGGGTTAATGAATTTCTTATAGAAACCACTCACAGAAATAACCTGAGAAGGTGTTGGGAACATTTCCCATCGCGCGTCAAAGTTATGAATGTCTGTACTTGTCAACTGACCGTCCCAGTAAACAATACCCTGACCATCGTCTGCATCTCTAAACAAACCACCTATAAATGTTCGGCCTGTAAGCGGATCAAAGATCTCTGCATACGAAAGTTCCTTGAATGAAGGCCTTGCAACTGTTTTACCATATGCGAGTCGTATATTTTGATTTTCATTGACTGCATACACCAGATTGGCTGAAGGAAAAATGCCTAATTGCTCCAATACCTTATCGTTATTCAACACATTTACTCCGAGTTGATCTTGTCCGGTATAACGCTGCGTATAATACTCAGTGCGCACACCAATAATGGCTTTTAAATTTTGAATGGGACTAATTTGCGTAGACACATAACCCGCCATATTCGTTACATTGGCGTTAAACGCATTGGGATTATTCGGCAAGAAAGAAACTTCATACGTTGTTCCTGTTGTTACACTTCCCGTGTTTCCCCAAAGATTATCTTGTTCAAATAGCTCATCAGGATTGCCCTCCAGGTCCAAATTACGAACATTCAAAAGAAATGATCGGATATTAAAGTCACGATCTTTGTAGGTAAAGGCGCTCCCAAATTTAACATCAGCTTCGCGTTCCCAAAGGTCAAACTTTTTACTTGCATTCAATTTCCCGGTGAGATTTCTTTCCTGAAGGTCTCTCCAGATGCGTTCAGGGAAACCAGATTCTGAGGATATTGCCAAACTATTGGCTTTTTGTTCATACCGCGTAAACCGAACGTCCGGATCTTCTATAGAAGAAAACGAAGGTGCGATCCCCCAGTCCCAGGACCAACCCGATTCCTGGAAATCGTAAGCTCCTATTAATTGAGCAGAAGTAAGGGATCGTTGACTGTACTCCAGGTTGTGTTGAAAACCTTCAAAAATAGCTCCCTGATCACCGTTGTAATAATCAAAAATACCAGCTTTAGATTCGCCATTTTGGATATGGGTTACATTCAATGTGTACTTTGCAGTATTTGATTTTAAGGCAATCCCCGCCATCGCACTCGCAAGAACATTGTTTACACCATAATCTCCCGTTTGACGTTCCCGGACATCCATTTCGTAAACAGTTGGATCAGCAGATAATCCATACCTTCCGTATTCGGCATCTTCAAAATAAGAAGTGCTGTTACTATAAGATAGTACTACATTATAGCCTAAACGATAATTTTTAAGTTTATACTGATTTCCAACAGATCCTCCCAACGACAGATCCATCAAGCTAGAAGAACGCATAGCTGCTAAATTAGGGTTAAAATTTCCCAAAACCTGTTTATACCGTTGAGCCTTTCGTCCATCAGGATCTCCTACAACTTCAGAAAAGAATGGAATATTATTGGCTGCAGGAATATCTCGTGTTCCATCATCAAACCCTAAGAAATCCATTTTACCGCCCTCATAGCTAAGGTAATCATTTCTCAGATGGTAATTCGGATTATATCCTGTACCGATTGAAAAAGAACGAATTTTTTTCGTTGGGAAACTCTTAAGTTTAATATCAATAATACCTCCTGTGAAATCTGCCGGTAAACTGGCAACAAAAGATTTATTGACGATCAAATTATCGATCACACTTGTTGGAAAAATATCCATCTGAATCGTATTTCGATCAGGATCTAATCCAGGGATGCTCATTCCGTTTAAAACCGTTTTATTGTATCGATCACCCAGACCACGTATATAAACATATTTCCCTCCTGCAAGTGAAACACCAGGCACTCTTTTCATTGCTGCCGCAGCATCTGAATCTCCACTTTTACGAATACTTGCTGCAGAAACGCCATCGATCATATTTGATGATTTCTTTTTCAACGACAGGACCGCAATATCAGTATTGGTTTTGCGTGTAGCGGTGATCGTAACATCTTCGAAATCTTTTACTTTAGACTCCCCAAGAAGTATGTCATCGAGAACAGTAACTTCATCGGCAGTAACGCCAACATCCTTTATACGGATCGTGTCATAGGAAATATATGTAATGACTAAATTGTATGTACCCGGGGTGATAGCAATATCGAACCTACCATCAATATCGGAGTAGGCTCCTTTTTTCTGGTTCTCCACTTTTACTTTCACACCAGGAATGAACTCTCCAGTGTTTGCATCGAGGACTCCCCCTCTGATGTTTCCGTTTTGCCCCAGGAGTGTAGCAGATACCAGGAACAAAACCAATGTTAATGTTAAACTTTTAAAGCGCATTTTACCGTAAAATTTCATTTTACTTATAAAACCAGAACTCGCATTTCGCAAGCTCTGGTTCTTGTATTTGTTGTCAATTAATTACTTAGAAGTTTAGTGCACCACTAACACCGGCCCATGACCAGCTTGTAAGTACACTTGCATCAGCTCCCACTGTGTTTGCTCCTGCACCAACAGTCGTTACGGAAGCATCTGAACCATCCTTGAAATAATCTGTCAAAGCATCACCAGCTGGAAGAGTAGCTTCAAGGTTTGAACCTGTGAATGATCCACCATCTGCAGCAACAGGCAATTCATCAAAATCCTGACCCATTGTCAGATTGAAGAAGTAAACATTGTTCATAGTAAGGTCCGAATTCGCATCCAAATCAACCAATCCATCAGCTCCTCCAGCAGAAACATGCCCATTTTGAATGGTGTGGCTTCCTGTACCCGTTCCTTCAGGTCCGTCTAACTCGAAGCACTCGTCACCAGGATTTACTATAATAAAGTTATCCAGTGTTCCTGACCATGCCTGATCGGTATCGATAGCGTCATCTCCAGTATTCCAAACAACTACATTTGAAACATTAACAGTTCCTCCGAACCATTCAACTCCATCATCTTGATTAGAAACGATTTCAACATTTTCAACAGTTGTTGCATTTCCAACACCTCCCAGTGTTAATCCATTGATCTCATTTCCTTCTCCGATGTTCGCTCCACCGTGACGAATTGAGATGTATTTAATAACTCCTGAGTTATCAGCAGCATCAGTACCACCGTAAAGACCGTTTTGATCTGAAGCAGGAATCCCTTCGATCTGAACTGCCGGATTATCTGCAGAAATAGGTGCATTGCCTAACACAATCAATCCTCCCCAAAGACCTTGTAGTGTAGGGTCCATGTTTGGACTTTCAATTTGTCCGGATTCAATCTCATCTGCAACTGTAGTGAAGATAATTGGCTCTGCTGCTGTACCTTCTGCCATAATCTTCGCATCACGTGCGATGATCAATGCAGTAGCATTTGATCCTGAACCAACTTCACCTTTTATTACTGTTCCCGGCTCAATCGTAAGCGTATTACCAGCAGTCACAGAAACACGTGTATTAAGAATATACGTCTTATCTTTTGTCCACGTTGTATTTGATGTAATGTTTGAAGAGACCACTACTTCTGACTCGTCAACGGGATCATCTGGATAAGTACAAGAACCATCGTCCTTGTCAGCCTCTTCGCTGTAGTTTGTTGCAGTAGCATCTGTGCATCCCTCTTTTTTACATGACACTGCCGTCATCGTCAGTGATGCCGTCAAAAGCATCGCTCCTAATTTAAATGTAGATCTTTTCATCTCTCTTTGTTTTTAATTCGTTTTTTTACGTTGGTACAAAGGTGCGGCACTTTCACCGATAAAGATGTTTGCAAAAATTTATGAGTAGATGAAATTTATATTAAGAGATAAGTGCTATCGTCTGAAAAACAACTGTATATCAATACTTTACATATCAAAACCGTTCCTTAACGATAACATAACATACCCTTGTAAGAAATCTTAAAGTGTAATCAATAGGTGTTAAGCACATTTTGGGGGATCCATCCCTGATGATCAGAAAACCGGACTTTTACCCAAGTCGAATCACCGTTGTATTGAAGGATATTTACTTTTCCCGCTGGGATCTGCAAAGAAGTCTTCATGCCGTCAGGTTGTAAATAAAGTTCCTGTTCAGTGTTTACAAAACCATAATAGTAACGATTATGGAAGTTGCCCAGGGTAATTAAAACAACCAGAACAATTAATAGTAATGCAATGCCGGGAATGATCAGACGACGCGACCAACTATACCACCTGGTTTCTTTCCGATAGGCAACTAAGCCATACACAGCAAAAGCTGTTATCAGCGAAAACAAAATGGCCAGTGAAATCCAACCATAAAACGGTAACACATAAAGAAATCGAATAAGAGCCGGTACGGGATGTGACCATGTCTCTTTAGGATTTACTTTACGGAATGCATACCGAGCGTTCACCTTTAAATCAGTGTCGTAAGGAGCTTTCATTAACCCGCGTTCAAATGCAAACAACGCTCGCTTATAGTCGTTGCGACGCAAGTGAACCACACCCAAATTGAAGGTAGTTGCTACAGATGGCTGTTCTTCATAGTCTTTCGTGAACATTTCAATCGCTTTTGAATAATTACTATCAGCGACAGCTTTTAGTCCACGCTCAAAATTACTGGATTGCGAGATGCTAAGCGTAGCAAGAAAAACACCTAGTACAATTAAAACACAGCGATTCATTCCCATCATTGCTCTCCAAGTGCTTTTACAATTTCACGGGCTTCACCCAAAACATTTGATTTATTCTCTTGTAGTATACCACCGCTGTATCGCCATTCTTCCAAGCGATCCAGATAATCAATAATTTGATCAGCGAGCTGCTCGCTAATAAGTCCCTTATCAGGACTTTTAGCAATAAATTCTCGGTTGATATTCACCTTATCCGTGTTCCACAGTTTAGCCATATATTCGCGCAGTAATTCTACCGCCTTTCCACTCGCAGTGCCTTCGTCTGTTTCTTCTCGAAGGCTTTCGATTTGATCCAGCGTTGTTTGAAGTTGTTTCACCCGGGCCTGTTTGGTGGCCATTTTATACTGATTTCGTTCGCGATTTCTTACAACACCACCAAGGACCAACGCTAGTAGTAGCGGAGAACACAATATCAGCGATGTACCCCAGTGCTTCATCCAGATCGGATAATGGGGAGGTTCTTCTTTTTCCGTTCGCAACGCCTGGACGTAATTTTTTGTCGCTTCTTCAGCCACTGTTTTTTCTTCATCCGGCAGCGCGACAGCATTTTTTGATGGCTGTACCTCAATTTCAGGGAATACATGTGTCAATTCAATATATTCCTCTTTTTCGAGATCAAAATAAGCAATTTCGACAGGAGGAATGTTTACAACCCCCGCTTTATTCATTTGAATAAAGTAGGTGAATGTTCTTTTCCCTTCTGCTCCGGCCGAGGTAAATTGGATGGAATCCGACTCTTCTGGATCGCCGTAAAGTATTGAGCCTTTCGGTAACTGAATGGCGGGTGCTTCAACATTCTGCAAGTTTCCATTTCCAATAATATTCACCTGAAGTTCCACGACTTCTCCCTGACGTAATCGATTTGTATTCAATCGAGCCTGAAGTGAAAAATCCCCGACACCTCCTATAAAAGCATCCGGAACACCGTCGGGAAGTGGCTTTACGTCAACCCTCGTCCCATTAGAACGTATTTTAGCTCGTTCAGGAAACAAGCTTCGTGGACTATCATAAGCTAAGACTGCCGAAAAGGGATTCACCTCAAACGAGCCGATATTTTCCGGAAAGACTAATTTTTTTCCAATCTTAAAAGTCATGACCTTTTTTCCACTGATTTCCTCGTAGGATCTTCTCACTTGTTTTGAGTTTTGCAAATCGTGCGTTTCAGCAGCACCATCCAGATCGAAGGGCTGATAACGCTCTACCTGTAAAACATCTACTTGTGCAAAGACTTTACCCTCGAGCACAATCGACTGACCTTCGTAAATTTCTTTCTTCGATTGTTGAATAATTCCAAAAATAGCCTGATCCATATTATCTTCCGGACGCTCACTTATCATATTTTGGCGTTTGCGCACCTCAACCTTAACCGAGTTTGATTGAACGGTGCCTGCATTGGTGCGCACTTTTACTGGTCCGAGCAGAAACGTTCCTTTTTGTTCAAAATGTCCAATAATTTTTTGATAACTAAAACGCATTACAGTCGCCTGTCCGTTCGAATAATTAACAGACGAAGACATACCTGACTGTGTAGCTCCTGAACGCTTGAACTCATCCGGAAGGTCGAACTCATAATTCCCTTCTGCATTGGTTTTAATGGTCAATGTAACCTGTTGCCCAACTTCAGGTGCAGCGGGGCTGGCGTCTAACTCCACAAATTCCTTTTGTGCCCGTATTACTACGACACAACAAAAAATGCTATAGAGTAAAACCCACTTCATACTACCATTTTTTACCCGATTCTACTTCGTTCTTCGACTGTCCTTTTGTTCGTCGTACTTTACGTTTCGTCTCCATCTCTTTTTTGAGTAATTCGTTGAGCATGCGATCCGTTTTTTTATCGGAGAGTTTTTCTAGTTTTCGTTGTTGCTGACTTTTTTGGTTATTTCCTTTTTTCTGTTGTCCGTCATTTCCAGGATTTTCACAGTTTTCGTTCTTTTTCTCTTCTCCTTCGTTATTTTGCTTCTGGCTTTTATTATCCTGTTGTTGCTTTTCGTTCTTCTGTTGCTCCTGCTTTTCTTGGTCTTTTTTTTCCTGATTCTGCTTTTCTTGGTCTTTTTGCTGTTTTAGTCTACGTTTCGCTTCTGCAAGGTTATAGCGAGCATCTTCATTATTGGGGTTTTTCCGTAGCGCCTCTTTATAGCTTTCTATCGCCTCCTGGTACTTATTATTGCTCATGTGGCTATTCCCCACATTATGCCAGTAGTTTGATTGTTCTTCGGGGAGTTCTTTTTGCTGAGCTGCCGATCGAAAAGCCCTTTCAGCTAATTCATAGTCACCATTTCGATAGGCCGCGTTTCCGATGTCCTGAGACAAATCTACATCAGCAGGTGCAAGTTCCTGAGCTTTTCGCAACTTGTTGTAAGCCGCATCATACTTCCCCTCTTGATAGAGCTTCTTACCCATTTTTAGCGAATCTTGCCATTGCTGAGCTCCAATTCCACCAGAAATAAGTACTAATAGTATGACGATTGCATTCTTCATTCAACTTATTTTTCGGTTCTTTTTAAGGAAATCAATTCCCAAATTAACAATACAAAAAGCATCAACAGACCTGCAAAAAGTGGCCATTGATAGCGATTCTCCTTTACATTAAACTCCAAATCTACTTCCTTGGTTGATTTTGAGCTGTTAATTTGCGTTAAAAGTTGATTCACATTAGGGAAGGGTGCGTTTGAAACGAGATGATCTCCGCCAGCACGTTTAGCAATGTCAGCAATCATCGCTCTATCGACCTTAGATATCACCGTTCTTCCCAAATCATCTTTAAAGTACTGATTCGTAACGGTCTCAGAACGCGGAACCAATCCCCCTTTTTCCGAACCAATTCCAAGCACGAGTAACTGAATATTTTTATCAGCCAAATCGTCGAGCACCCGGTCGACTCCTCCTTCATGATCTTCTCCATCGGTAATCAATACCAATGTTTTCTTTAGGTCCTCATCGGAGAAAAAATCTTTCGCCTCCTCTAAAACAGCTGCAATGTTGGTGCCCTGATTGGAAATCATACTCGTCGACAACTCATCAATATGCATTTTTGCAGCTGTTTTATCAGCTGTAAGTGGAAGTTGTGGATAAACATTCCCGGCAAATACGAGCAATCCAATTTTTGCAGCAGAAGACTGATTAACGAATTGGTGCATCGCTCGCTGTGCAGCAGTAAGTCGGGTGGAACCGTCTTCAATATCTCGTGTATTCATGGAGTTAGAAATATCGACCGCAAAAATAAGCTCTACTCCATTGGCAGTAGCGCTCACTTCCTTACTCCCAAATGCTGGTTGCATCAGTGCAATCACTATAAATGCTATCGCATTTCGCAGCAAAAAGTAGCGCCAGAACGTTTTTATTGTCGATACCGGCTGCAGAAAAGTAGAAACGAGTTCAGGTTCAGGTAATCGCTTGACCAACTTGTGGCGCTGATACATCATCCATCCAAATGCAGCTGCGAATATTGGGATAAGCGCAAACAACCATGCATAAGCAGGTTGCAAAAACTCGAGCCGTTCTTCACCACGACTCAGCGAAAAAACACCCAACACTTCAATAATCGCAAAAAACAAGGTCCAGAACACGACTTCCCAACCCATTACGGCCAGCAACCAGGCACGATTACGATATGTAAATCTTTTTTTAGCCATGCTTTTTAAGAATCATTTGTTCAGCTATAAATCCTAAAAAAAGAAAAATTAAGCCCATCATTAAAAATAAATCTGGGTGCACAGGGGGTTCTTTTTTAAAGGTGTTATCAATAATTTTATTCTTTTCCATTTGATCAATCTTCTGGTAAATATCGCGCAACGAACTTTTATCAGTTGCTCTAAAATACTGACCTCCTGTAATATCAGCCATTTCAGTTAGCAAATCCTCGTCGATATTGACGCGCGTATTTTGTGTTATTTGTCCAAAAGGTGTATTCACGGGCATAGAAGCATACCCCTCTTTTCCAACGCCAATCGTATAAAGTGTAATAGCTCTGTTTTCAGCCAACTCAGCAGCTGCCATTGGTGTGATTTCTCCCTTGTTCGATTCGCCATCGGTTAAAAGAATCACAACTTTTGACTTGAGACTGTCACTTCGCAGTCGTGCAACTGCAGTTCCTAAACCTGTTCCGATAGCCGTACCTGCTTCAATTTGACCCGTTTGCACATCATCTATGGTTTTTTTAAGGTAATCATAATTGCGCGTTGCGGGGCATGCCGTGTAAGCTTCGCCTTCAAAAACCACGAAGCCAATGCGATCAGAATTACGACCATCGACAAATTCCTTAGCTACCTGCTTCGCTGCTTCAAGGCGGTTTGGTAAAAAGTCCGTAGCCATCATACTTCCTGAAATATCCATAGCAATCATGATATCTATACCCTGCGTAAAATCGTTGTCAACATCTTCAGAAAATGGCTGAAAGGGTTTTGCCATCGCTAGTATCAAAAACATTAACCCCAAGCCAATAGCTGCATATATCGCTCCTATGAGCACACGAATAGGGCCAAAAGCTAACTTTTTCAGATCACGTGAAGAGCGTGAAAACTTCATGATTCCGCTACCCTTTTCAAGCGCTCGGTACCTGAGCCACAGGAATAGGGGAATCACAAGGAGCAACCAAAACCAATTCGGCGATAGGAATTCATACCCCAACAATTGTATGTTTAACAGAAAACTACTCATTCTGATCCAAATCTAAATCTGCTATTTCATTGATAACTCGACGCGCTTCTTCCGTGATAACAAAAACATCTGAAACTGGCGGAGTGGAGCGCGCAAATTTCACCATGTCCGATTGGTTTAAAATTTTACTGACTACTTGTATTGTTTCGCGCTCTACTTTTTTTTGCGCTAATAACAACTCCACCTCGCGCGATGTCTTATCAAGGACACGTTCTTTATAATGGCGAGCAAAAAAACGACGGAGCAATAAAGATAAATCATAATAGTATTCTTTTAAATCTTCCTCGTACTGCTTAGATGCTTCAAGTTTGTCAATCTTTTGGATAAACTCATGACGCAATGAAATCGGTTGTATCACATCTTTTTTCCGTTTTCTGAATCGCACTATTATAATAATGATGACTGCAATCACTACCAGTGCCATCCACCACCAATGTTTATTCAAAAACACTAAAAGCCCCGAAGCTGTTTCTGGCACCTCTGTAAACGCCTCATGGATATCTCGAAGCGGCTTACCCGGATCAGCATTAGGACTCGAAACGGCCACCAACTGAGCTGGAAAATAGTACAAACTATCATTGAGGTATACGCGTTCAGGAGGCAGCACTACGTAAGCGCTATCCCAAGCCACCAGACGATATTTGCCTTTCCAAACCGTTGAGTCATTCGCTGTATAAGTCGTATCAGAAAATTGCTCCATTATCTCAATCTCATAGGGCTTTGTGATTCCTAAGGTGTCCGCTGAAACATTCATTTTACCTGGAAAAACATGGTTGTAGTGATCATAACGAATGCTATCTATGGCATGCTTTGTTTGGACCGAATATGTCAGGGTAAAAGGCTCGCCAATTTGCACTTGCTCCTTGTCAACATGTGTCTGTATTCGCTGCCCGAAAACAGTGAACATAACCATGGTAAACACCAATAAAATGATATGTGGAGTCCAGTGCTTCATACGCGACTCAAGAATAACTGATTCAATGCTGCCAGGTATTTCCCATCCGTTGCCAAAGAGGCATGGTCTATACCTGCTTTCCTTAAATCATCCGATAGTTGTTGCTCAAACACTTCATAGCTTTTACGATAACGATCACGCACATTGGCAGAGCTGGAATTCACCCAGCGCACCGTACCTTTCTCGGAATCGTACAGTTTTACAATTCCGAGATTGGGTAATTCTTTTTCATAAGGATCGAAAACACGCAGAGCTACCATATCATGCTTATTATTTGCAATTTTTAATCCTTCCATAAAATTGTTGTCATCATAGAAATCACTCACTAAGAAGCAAATACTTCTTTTTTTAACAACATTTCTAAAATATTTTAGTCCTTCACTCAGTTTAGTGCCTTTAGATTTCGGCTTAAAATCAATAAGTTCGCGAAGAATCATAAGGGCATGAGAACGCCCTTTTTTAGGTGGGATGTACTTTTCCATCTGGTCAGAAACAAAAATAGCGCCTACCTTATCGTTATTCATTACAGCAGAAAAAGATAAAACAGCAGCAATTTCGAGCATTAGCTCGCGCTTGGAACGCTGGGTCGTTCCTACATTTCCCGATCCTGAAACATCTATAAGCAGAAAAACGGACAATTCCCTTTCCTCTTCGAAAACTTTTACAAAAGCCTCATTAAATCGAGCAGTTACGTTCCAATCGATATTGCGAACATCATCTCCAAATTGATAATTTTTCACCTCCGAAAATGCCATTCCTCTCCCCTTAAATGCAGAGTGATACTCTCCACTAAACACCTGTTTGGTCAGGCTCCGCGTTTTAATTTCAATTTCGCGGACTTTTTTGAGCAATGCTTTAGTGTCCATGATTTAAGGTACTTCTACTCTACTCAATATTTTATTAACGATCGTTGGCGCATCAATTCCTTCTGCTTCTGCCTCGTAGGTTAAACCCAGGCGGTGCTGCATAACATCTGGTGCGATGGCCCGAACATCCTCAGGTATCACATATGCCCTTCCGTTTAAAAATGCGTTGGCTTTGCTGGCGAGTGCCAGGTTAATACTCGCTCGCGGAGATGCACCAAAAGCAATCAGTGGCCCTAAATTAGAAAGTTCAAACTTTTCGGGATAGCGTGTGGCAAAAACAACATCGATAATGTACTTTTCAATTTTTTCGTCGAGGTACACGCGTTTAACAAGCGTACGCAACCGTAGAACATCAGCTGGTTTTATTACGGACTCTGCGCTATTCAGCCCTTCACTTCTCACGTTATTGCGTAAGATGAGCATTTCTTCCTCAGCCGTCGGATAATCCAGTTTTACTTTCAGCATAAAACGATCAACCTGCGCCTCTGGAAGCGGATACGTCCCTTCTTGTTCGATAGGGTTTTGTGTAGCCATTACTAAAAATGGAGACGGCAAGCGAAACGTTTCATCGCCAATTGTTACTTGTCGTTCCTGCATCGCCTCAAGTAACGCCGATTGCACTTTTGCCGGAGCTCTGTTGATCTCATCTGCAAGCAAAAAATTCGCGAAAATAGGACCTTTCGTCACAGAAAAAGACTGTGTTTTTTGATTATAAATTTGAGTTCCCGTCACATCGGCAGGCAATAAATCGGGGGTGAACTGAATGCGACTGAAATCTCCACCTATTACATTAGCAAGTGTATTAATAGCCAATGTCTTAGCAAGACCAGGCACACCCTCCAGTAAGATATGTCCATCGGCTAACAATGCAATCAGCAAACGTTCCATCATGCGTTCCTGGCCAATGATTACCTTACTCAATTCTTTGTTCACCATTTCAAGCAATGGCGCTTCTTGCTTTATTTCTTCTGTTAGCTGTCGAATCGCATCAGCTGGCGTCGCTGAAGAAGGTTTATTTTCATCCATAGTTTCACTTTCTTATACCCACAAAGATGTTGATTGTAATAGCATTGCATAACGGTGGCGCTGTTAATTTATGTTAAGCTTCTGACATACTGATGGTTATGGTTTTTACATAATATTATCTATTGTTGGCAGGGGACATGAATTGATATTTTTTATTAACTTAAGGGGCTATCCAACAATAACCCGTATAAACCTATGAACTACGCAAATGAAAAGAGGGAATGCCTAGAATGCTCATCTCCACTTAATGGCCGTCGCGATCAAAAGTTTTGCTGTGACTATTGCAGGAATGCCTATAACAATAAGCTTAATGAAGACGCCAACAACTACATGCGCAGGATTAACAACATCTTACGCAAAAACAGAAGAATTCTAGAACGGCTTAATCCACACGGGAAAAAGACAGTGGATGCAATTACTCTGGCTGAAGAAGGCTTTAATTTTCATTATTTCACGAACATCTATAAGACGAAGAAGGGCAGTGAATATATTTTCTGTTACGATCGCGGTTACCTTAAAATTGATAATGACCAATATTTCCTGGTGCACAAACAGGATTACGTGAAGTAACACGTCACATATACCGTTTGGTTATCGGCTTATTTTGTAAATTTATATTGCAGCGTAAGATAAGGATTTATACCTTGAGCGGGTAAAATACCCGGACCAGGATAACCAGTAGCTCTTCGCGTAAAATAGGTCTCATTGAGCAAGTTATTCACCCCAAACTCAATCTGAAAGTGCTTCTTAAACTTATAGCGACCAGAAAGGTCCAAAACAGTGTAGGCAGGAACCTGTCCGATCACGGCATCTCCAGATGGTTCTAAAGCGTTTGATGCATCTGAAAATTGCGGAGCGTTATAACTGACCTGCACTTTCAACCTTAGTTGCTCATAATCCATAGTAATTCCAGAACGCAACGTTAAAGGACTTACATACTCCACTTTGTTACCCACATAATTCGGTTCCTTCGAAGAAATATAGTTAGCTTCAATATAGGCCACGTTGACAAATGTTTTTAATCCCCATTTATCATCAACCTTTAATAACTCAACCCAATCGACCTCCAATAAGGTTTCCAGACCGAAGTTTTGGGCATCACCAATATTCGTTCGTTGTTTTTTAATGGAGTTGGGAATCGGAGCGATGCCAATTTTATCCCCATAAAACAAGTAAAAAGCAGCTATATCGTAGAGCAAATAATCCTTGAGTAAGCCACGAAAGCCCAATTCGGCAGTAAAACCATACTCGTCACGTATCGTCGTGTCCACAACAACGTTGGGATTATTAACTCTGATATCACTAAAATTGATCGCTCTGTAGTTTTGTGTCAAATTAAGGTAAAGCGAGGATTTCGAATTTAATTTATAGGTAGTTCCAATACCAAATAAAGGAACAGTACGCTGAACGCGATTAGAGTCCCTTACCTTATTCACTTGCAATGTATCGTAGTTAATAGGGTGAATACTATATTTTTTGTAGAACCCTTTAGAACGTGTATCGATATATTCCAGACGCGCTCCAAGGTTCAATCGCCACTTTTCACCGATGAAAAAAGTGTTTTCCAAGAAAAAAGCATTGTTTGTGGAGGGATAGGTAAAGGATGAATTTTCGACATCGGAGGGGTTCAAAAAAGTGAAATCAGCTCCATCACCTCCTGCTGCCCTTCCTTGTCGAGTTTGCGTTTCTCCCTGATAATACCGCGCACCAACCACAAACGCTCCTCTGATTTGAAACGCATCTTCTCCTTGATCCACCAACGAATACTTCTGTAAATAACGTAACTCTGCACCAACATTGCGGAAGTCAGAATAAATCATTTTTCGTGAATCACTGTTATCCGTTTGTGTCACTTTTCCTAGAAAACCGAGAGATTTTCGATCTGAAATCATTCCAAAAGTACGAAAATCGATAGTACCTTTTTCTCCTAATTCCGCAGATGACTTCAGCGCTAAAAGGTTCCAATTCACACCAAACCAGTTTCTTTCACGAATACTTTGTCTGGGATCTTCTTCAAAAGCTTTATCCGTAAGACCACCTGGTTGTTTGGCCAGGTAATTCATGTGTGTGAATTCCATACCAATTTTCCACGATTCCGTCAAGTAATAACTCAATTCAGCAAATGCTTGATGTTGATAATAGCCAGCGTTTTCACGATAACCATCACCGCGCTTATAGAGGTGGTAGGCCTGATACTCCAAGCGACTCGTTGACCCTGAAACGCGATTAAACGTACTCAAATAGCCATAATTTCCAGCAGTATTTCGGGAAGTGAACTCAAATGGAGAATGATCAACTGGATCGCGAATCACAAAATTAAGCAGCCCGCCAAATTGTGTTCCAAATTGAAGCGCAGCCGATCCTCGAACGATTTCGATGTTGCTCAGTGCTTCAACGGGCGGAGTGTAATAGCTTTCCGGGTATCCTAGCGCATCAGCACTAATATCGTAACCATTTTGACGGGTATTAAAATTAGCTGTGCGTTTCGGGCTCAATCCTCTTCCTCCGATATCAACCTGAATACCTGCGCCATCGTTTTCCCAAATATTGAGTCCAGGGATTTTAGCATAAACTTCGCGTGGATTTCCTAACGACTTCGCACCACTCAGTGATTCCAATTGAATGATTGCATTTGTGCCATTGTTGAGCCGTACACCTTTCACCGGTGGCATATATCCGACATTAAATTCAGCTAGTCTTTTTCGGGTAATTTCGACTTCTGCAACTTCTTGTGTCTTGTAAGCTAAGGCGATGGTCAATTTATTTTTAAAATCTCTTGACCCAACGACATGTTCTTGTGATTTATAAAGCGCATAACGCAACAATAATGTATCCTTTTCAATCGCCAGTAGAGAAAAATGGCCCTCTAAATTGCTTCGCGTTCGTTCTTCCGTGCGCTGATTGATCACAACCACCCCGGGAATAGAAGCCCCTTGCCCATCAACTACTTTCCCGTTCAGTGTATCTCCTTGAGCAACAACGCTCATTGTGCTCAATACTATTAATGCTATGATTATTCCTCTGTTCATCAATTGCTAAAAGGTTCTATCCAGTTTCGATGTTTTAAATCATACGTAAAAGCTGTCAGGTCATGCTTTTTGCTCACAAATAATTGCGAGGGTCTACCATTGAGCGATACATATATTTGTGCGCGAACAGCCGGATCTTCAAAAGTAAAACTTTGACCGCGATAAGTAACTGTTTTCCCCTGGTATTGTTCATGTATATAGTTTGCATATTGAAGAATCATATCAGGTTGAGTACTCATTTGATCTTCTTGTGTCTCCGTCAGATAAGCTGAGTTATCAATCTCGGACATTCTTCCGGTCGATCGATCTTCAACAAAAAACGTCGCGTAACCTTCTTTGTGCATGAGCATCACGCGCCACGAAAACCGAAATCCCTCTTCGTTCCAAAAGAGTGGCCCCGGATATAATACGTGTCTTAGCGGAACCGCTATTTGCACTAAAACATAAATGCTGATCAAACTGGTGATCCAAGCTTTTCGCTGCCGACTCAACTTTCTGTTCATCTCTGAACTTTCAGGCTTTTGGCAGTTTTGAACGGAGCTCAATGACTTCGTGAAACGTCGAAAACCATTCAAAATTGCTTGATGAAAATCACTATTAAAAAAAATGAGCGTTGAGAAAATCATCACCCATGGAAATACACCAATTGGGAAGAGCAACCATGTCACCAGGTGAAATATGATTACAAAAGTGTAAGCCCAAATGCGAGTGGATTTATACAGCAAAAAGAAAACAATAAACAAGTCATAACAACAACCCGCCCAGCTAAAAACATAAGCCACCCACTCTTGCTGCATATATTTTCCAATAAAAGGAATATTATGGTGTGCTTGCAACCAAATCTTTAAAGGCATAGCCTCCAGAAGCCAATCGGAATTGATCTTTGCAATTCCAGCAAAAATATAGACCATAGCCAGCTGAAACTTCAATATATTAATCGTCCAGGCCGCAGTAGATTCTGATCGCAAACTGGGTCGGAAGTAAGCGTCTAACGAAAATTTTCGGTGTGCGGGCAGCCAGATCATTAAAAAGACCATCAGACTGACAAAATAATAGTGGTTCAAATAGTTCGATTTGTCCAGTAGCTCCACATACGTAAAAGACAAGAAATAAAACCAACAAGACCAACGGTATTTCCAACCGATTATTATGAACACAGCGGCAACTATCATCAAAATAAAAGGCAGATACATCCAGGATCCCGGTAGTGGTTTTACCCATTCGAACCCAAGGTAACCAAAATAAAAATCGGGATCAATATACAAATCCTGAACCCAACCTTTGAGGACAAAACGTGCAGAACCATATAATAACAAAGCTCCAAAGATGATTCGAAAAACCACCAATGGAGCAATGTTGATACTACTGAATAAGGCCTTTGATATATGTTTATTCAATAGCTGTTGCATTAGTCCCCATCATTATCCTGATAGGTGATTAAAACCCCAAAAGCCGATGTCATATCCGTTTTTATGTGAACAACGTGCCCCTCGAGCAAATTGTATAATTCATTCATGCGCTGAGTATCATTTTCTAAAGCATCTTCCAGCGGCATTGAAAACTCATCTGTTTTATCAATCATTTCCTGATAGCCAGCATCAATTGTATTATCCAAATCATTTTCTTTGAGGTGAACCAAGTAGTCATCCATTCCTACGCCATCACTTCCAGTCTCAAAGGATTGACCATTATACACCTTCTTCAATGCAACTAAACTTGCTCTCAACAAATCAAATGAAATGTCACTGTATCGTGCTTCCACATAAGTTGGGAGTGGCACATCAAGACTTTGTTTGCCTAACGGCACAGCTACTTTAGCAGTTTTAGCCAATTCAAAATCACGGTTATATTCATTGACAAGTTTGGAAAATGCACTTGTAGAAGATGTCCCTGTTGAATTGTTAAATGTCGACTGATAAGAAGACCACTCTGTAGTAATCGTGTTGGATTCATTGACCAATTTTCCAATAACATCATCGGCATAATCAGTAACCTTGGGATTGTTTTGGAGGGAATCCAGTGCACCAGCACGATAAAGTAGATAATCTACCGTAGAAAGTCCTATAGCATCAACATTCGAGGCTGATGCCAGATTATACCCACCTGATTGTACATTATCGTTGATCTGACTCGTATCAATTGGGTAAGTGGCGTTGGGACCTTTCATACCAATATCTCGCATTGGGCCAAAATCAAATATTTTGACCGTTTGCCAAGACATATAAGCTTGCTTCCAACTTTCACGAACAATATCCAACTGTTGTGCCGTTGTATTTTGTTTAAAATCTCCAAAGTCAGACAACAAAGCATTGACGTCATCGTTGTATGCCTTCACTGCCGGAATAATCATGTTCTCCGAGAGATTGGTTAATAACTTTTTCTTGTCAAAATCGGATTTACCCTCGTCTTCTTCCTCTTTATTACAAGCAGAAGTAGCAATTACAACTGCAAGCAAGAGTAAAAAAGTTGGAGCAAGCTTATCTATCTTCATTGTATCAATTTTTAGTATTTCGCGTCTATAGTGGAAATGATATTATTGAGGTCACTAACCTCCATATCCCAAAAGTTTTGCTTAAACTGATCCATGAGAGCTGTGTGTTCAGAAGCACTCATTCTTCTCGTTTCAATAGGAGCATAACGAAGATTGAGAGCAAAAGCATACGCTTCAGAAAGTTCGTGTAAGAACTTCGCATCATCATTTCCAAACTGGCTGATTGCACCTTCTAAATAACTAATGGCTTGAAAAGCAGAGATCTCTTCCCATTCTTTACGAATAGCCTCAATAGCAGCATCACGATCACCCAATTCATTATTGGAAATCGCTGCTCTACCTTTAAGGAAGTTATCCATCATATCTGCATTCGAGTTCAATTCAGGATCTCTTTTGTTGCAGTATTTACCCCAGAAGTTGGAAGGAATTGTTGACGGGAAGTCCGGATCTACACCGAAATATCCAAATGCTTCATCATAATGGTGTTCCATTTTCGTGTAATATTTCCCGTTCCCTGGATCTTCGGCAGAGGAATTATCTACATCCATTTTACCAGCACCAAAGTAGGTATTCAGTGCTTGATTCATAAAGACAGCACCCATTAAACCTTTTTCGATAAACTGAACGTACTCTCTACCATCTGCATCAACTAAATATGCTGAACCGCCATTTGAAGTGATAACTCCAGCTTGTCCGTCACTAGCTGCTGTACCATTGTTAGTGCTCGCTTGTGCGAGATCGTCCATCCAACCTTCAAACTGACCAACATCTGCTTGAAAGCATTTGTTTTTTAACTGCTTGGAAGAAGAGAAACTGAAATTACCATTTCCATTACCACCAGTGTTCTCAAACATATCTTTTAGATCCTGAGCATTAACGGCTGAAGAAGTTCCGGTTTTCATAAGTGTAACCATCTCTTTCAGCTGGTTCAATCGATCGATCTGACCTTGATAATTCACCGTAGAATTCCCATCACCATCTTTAAAAGTGTAATTTGAAGGAATATTGTAAGAATCATCTTCCGCATATTTGCAACTGCCGTCGTCCTTGTCGGCTTCTTCGCTATAGTTGGTTGCATTGGGATCGGTACAACCGTCTTTTTTACAGGCAACCGATGTTGCCAGAATGGTCGCAATAAATAATACTTTCTTTAACATTGTTTTTTGCTTTTAAATTCGACTCCAAAATTACTTGCATTGTTTCCGAATCACAATACCTAAAAAGTGGTATTTTAGAATCATTTTAAATAAAGTGTTTGATTTTGTTGCTTAAAGGACATAGAAATAATCTCATTCATAAACATTAATTTCGCAAAAACAAAAAAGGGTAAAGGCTGTTCATTCAATTCATGCAAAGAGAATATGATGGAATCAAAAGATCAATACAACACGCTAACAGATGCAGAAAAACGCGTCTTATTAGAGAAAGGAACAGAGCGTCCATTTTCTGGGGAGCTGCTTGAAAACACAAAAAATGGCACATATGTATGTAAGCAGTGTAACGCTCCATTGTATCGGTCTAAAGATAAATTTAACGCCTCTTGTGGTTGGCCTTCTTTCGACGACGAAATTGAAGGTGCAGTGGAACGACGAGCTGATGATGATGGACGACGAACAGAAATCGTTTGCTCGAATTGTGGAGGGCACCTCGGACATGTTTTTCTGGGTGAGGGTTACACTGTTAAAAACACGCGACACTGCGTAAATTCTATCGCTATGAAGTTTATTCCTGCAGAATCTACCGAATAATTGATCACATGGCTTATTTCAGAATGTTCCATAATATTAATATTCTTTACTAACATCAATTTCCATAATTATTGGCTGGTATAGCTTTTAGCAATCGCTGAGTAAAGTTGTGTAACCTTTTAACAAAATAGTAGGTCTTTTCTAGAATGAATTCCCTCCCTCAACCGTTGAAATCTTAACTTTGTAATTCGTTTTATCGCATTTGACATAATTTGACTGACATGAGATTTAATAAGTGGTTTGTTCGGATCAACTGGTTGACATTAGTGCTTATTTACCTGGTGGTTATTGCGGGGAGTTTTGTTCGGATCACCGGTAGCGGCATGGGTTGTCCCGACTGGCCCAAGTGCTTTGGTCAATGGATTCCTCCAACCTCAAGTGACGAGCTACCGGAAGATTATAAGACCATGTACGGTGAAAAACGCGTAAAAAAAGTAGAGAAATTTTGCCAGCTACTTGAAACAGTCGGTATGGACCAAACCGCCAAAAAAATCAAAAACAATCCAGATGTTTATCTTGAAGAGGCTTTTAATGCTTCAAAGACCTGGACTGAATACGTAAATCGCTTATTTGGTTTTTTGGCAGGCAACGGAGTTTTGCTGGTTTTTCTTTGGATTCTTTTCAAATATCGCCAACGGAAACTTGTAACACTCGCAGGAGTGAACCTCATCATACTCGGTTTTCAAGCTTGGTTTGGATCTATTGTGGTAGCGACCAACCTCGTGCCCTGGACCATCACCATTCACATGTTTCTAGCTCTCCTCATTATAGGGATTCAATTGTACATCATTCGACTTATTAGCCCCTCACAACAAAAAGACATATCCGTTTCACGTGGATTTTACGTGCTTGTACTATTCATCTTTTTGGTCACTTTTTCGCAAATGTTTCTGGGAACTCAAGTGCGTGAGGAAATTGATTATCTGCGTAAGGCAGGAATTGGTCGGGAAGGCTGGAGCGAAAATTTCGGAGCAATATTCTTCATTCACCGAAGCTTTTCATGGCTCGTGCTCGCGTTAATCACTACCCTCTTCTGGATCAAACGCAAAGTCAAAGCACTACGGATACTCCACTGGTCCTTTTTTATTCTGACTATTGAACTCGTTAGTGGGGTTTTACTTGCTCACTTTCAAATGCCCGGGTTAGTGCAAACTGCTCATTTATTGTTTGCCTCCGTACTTTTTGGCGTGCTGCTCATGGCCACATTCCGATTGAAAATTTCCGCTAAATAACCTGTTTTCAGGTGCTTAAAACAGCAGATTGAAATTCTACTTCTTCTTTGAAAGGAGCTGCAACAATTCAACGAGTGGGGGAACGACCAGAGCAAAAGACCCATAGACAGCCAATGAAAACACCCATTCCTTTTCCGGCAGGATAAAAGGCAATATAATCGCGATGAGGCCTAAATAATAAAGCCAGTCGAACCAAGGCATTTTTTTTGTGATATTTCGCTTGATCAATTGAATCAAAATATATACGATAGCCGCCACATACAAAGTGGTTGGAACATTTTTTAGATCTGCATAATTATCCGCAAATAAATAATATCCAACGATAAGTAATGCAGTAACCAGCAGTGCTATTGTCGCAATGATGTGAACTGTGCGATTGAATTGTGTCCTCATACCATCTTTTATTTGCTACAAATGTAAGGCAACAAAAACATATTATATCAGTGAGCCACCATTCTTTTTATACCATCATCTTAGGTCTTGTCGTCAATTCGTCAAATATTCCTTAATTTTCCAGCTCCAAAAGAATTGTGCTATGAGATTATTTTTCCTTTTTGCATTGTTGCTATTGAGTCCTTGCTATTCATGGAGTCAAAAAACCATTCACTTTGAACGCGACAGTACGATGATTCGTTCCATATTCGATGAGGCATTGGTTCGTGGCGAGGCATACGATCAGTTGCGAAGCCTTTGTAAAGATGTCGGAGCGCGATTAACAGGGTCTGCATCGGCGGAAATGGCCATTCACTGGGGTGTACAACAATTGAAATCGTACGGATTTGATACCGTTTACAAACAAGAAATTCAAGTGCCGCATTGGGAGCGCGGGACAACCGAACAAGGGTGGTTTAAAACGGCTGAGGGTACATTAAACAAGGTCAATTTATTGGCACTGGGAGGTTCGATTGGAACAGAGGGTGTTTTGGAAGGAGAGATCATCATGTTTGAGAATAGAGATGCCCTTTTAAATGCTGATCGCTCTGAAGTAGAAGGAAAAATAGTATTTATTGCGCAACCGATGGACCAGAAGATGATCAATACGTTTCGGGCGTACGGCGGATGTTACCCTATTCGTGGTCATGGTGCTGCAGATGCAGGAGCTAAAGGTGCGATTGGTGTGATCATTCGTTCGTTAAGTTTAAGTGAGCACCAACATGCGCATACGGGGACGATGAGTTATGAAGAAGGAACTCCGAAGATTCCAGCTGCTGCAATTTCAACAAATGATGCAACACGACTTGAAAAAATGATGCAAGCGACTGCTCAACCTTTTCGTTTTGTGATGGAAATGGATTGCCAAAAGTATCCCGACATGACTTCCTATAACGTAATCGCTGAAATGAAAGGATCGAAAAATCCAGACCACATCATTACGGTGGGCGGACATTTAGATTCCTGGGATGTTGGCGAAGGAGCACACGATGATGGAGCAGGTATTGTTCATTCTATGGAAGCACTGCGCATATTGAAAAAACTGAATTACCAACCAGAAAACACGATCCGTGTAGTCTTCTTTATGAATGAAGAAAACGGAAATCGCGGTGGGAAATCTTATGCTACGTATGCTGCTGAATCAGATCAGGAACACATCGCTGCAATCGAGAGTGACCGTGGCGGATTTTCTCCTCGCGGATTTGATGTAGACGGCTCATCTGAACACCTCAATTTACTCAAATCTTTTTCACCATTATTCAAACCCTATTATTTACACCACTTTGAAAACGGATACGGCGGCGTTGATATCGGGCCCTTAAAAGATAAATTTGATGACATCGCCTTATTTGGATTTGTACCTGATAGTCAGCGTTACTTTGACTTTCACCACAATCACAACGATGTGTTTGAGAACGTAAATAAACGTGAATTACATATGGGGGCAGCCAGTATATCCAGTTTAATCTACTTGCTGGATCAATACATGTAAAAGACTTTATTTTAACCGATTCAAAGGTATCTTCCTGAAGTAAAAACATATTTCTGTTCTGTATTGTTAAGAAGGACGTATATTTAAAGAATGAAAGTGAAAGGTGTAACATCTAACATACAACTTATACTGCGATCAGCATTGATCCTGCTTGTTTGTATGTTGACAAGCAGTTCTTTTTCACAGATCATTCTCAACGATGAAACACTCAACCAAACCGTTGCCGACAAAGCCAGGATTGCTCAAGATGCCAACTACGAGTTGACCATAGAAGAGTTACTCACCAATGACACGCTGGACTATAAACAAATCGATCAACCGCTGGATATTATCGACTTTACGACTTCGCGTTGGATTATCCGTTTTGAGGTAAAAAATCCAGGAGATAAAAAACAGATCCTTTTTGAAACCGCCCGCCCGATCACCGACAGAGCCGACCTGTACGAAGTCAAAAACGGCAAGGTTCAGCAGCAGTGGAGCAATGGAGATATGTTGCCTTTTAATGAAAAAAGTTTTGACCATCGCAAAACAGTATTCCCAATTGATTTCGATAAGAATGAGTCCAAGTCATTTTATCTAATTCTGGAAAGCGACGGAGAGGTTATCAATCTCCCTATGATATTTTGGAAGGAAAGAAGTTTCTATAAAACCGATTATCGCAACAACTTATTCCACGGATTCTATTTTGGTGTGCTTGCGCTGGTTGTTTTTATCTTCTTTTTCTTCTACATACTGCTTAAAGAAGTGTCTTTCTTGTATTACATTCTATATGTAGCATTTCAATTTCTGCTTCAGTTTAGTCTCGAAGGTTTTACACATCAATATTTCTTCACAGATCAATTGTATTTATCCAATGTGAGTGTCTTGCTCTCGGCAGCGGGAACCGTATTCTTCGTAATACTTTATGCGGTCTCCTTCATGAAAATCAAAGAAAGGAGTCTAAGATGGTACAAGTATTTTAACGGCGTTCTGATCGGGCTCAGCATCATAACAATCATGGTGCTTTTTCCTGGAATAACGCGGGCTATTTCCTACCCCATCATTAACCTTTTGAGTCTGGCAGGAACAGTATCCATTGTCATCGCGATCTTTGTATTTAAACGGAAAGGTTATTCCATCAACAATGCCTTTACTTTAGGTTTTATTCTGTTAATCGCCGGTGCCGTGATCTTTATCTTAGGTAACCTGGGGATTCTTGGTGATGCAAATGTTTCACAGATGGCTTTAAAAATTAGCTCTGGATTGGAGATCTTAGCATTGAGTATTTCAATGGCCGGGAAGTATAAGGAACTGCAGGAAGAAAAAGAAAATGCACAAGAGAAAGCTTTAATCAACCTGGAATCTATTGTAGAGGAAAGAACAGCAAAGGTTCAAGAACAGCAAAAAGAAATACGAGCGCAGCATAAAGATATGCTAGACAGTATCAAATATGCACAACGTATTCAAGGCGCTATTCTTCCAACCGACGAACATGTCAAAGAAGTTATTCCGGATTCATTCATTTACTATCAACCGCGCGATATCGTTAGTGGTGACTTTTATTTTGTGGAAGAAGTGCATACTTCAAAAGGAGATCGAATTTCTTTATTTGCCGCTGTGGACTGCACAGGTCATGGTGTTCCGGGCGCATTCATGAGTTTTTTAGGAAATAACTACCTGATGCAAAGCACCAAAATAGAGCATGTGAATACAACCGGTGAGGCACTTGATTTTCTCAACGAAGGAATTTTTAAATCGTTGAAGATCGAAGAGTATGTAAAGAAAGGTATCCAGATCCGAGATGGAATGGATATGACACTGTGTGGAATCAATCAAACGACACAAGAACTCTATTTTTCTGGTGCTAAAAACCCAATTTTGATTATTACAGACGCAAGTCACCTTGAAGAGTGGGAGAATGTTGACTCAGAGAAAAAAATCATGACCGAAGAGATAGAAAATGGAAAGATCCTGATCGAAGTGAAAGGAGATCGACGACCTATTGGTTTGTATGGGAAATTCTCTGATGAAACCTTCACAACACACAAGTTACCTATTCATACAGGAGATATCATTTACTCTTATTCTGATGGTTATATCGATCAGTTTGGCGGTCCGAGAAATAAAAAATTTGGCACGAAGCGTTTTAAAAGATTGCTGTTGAGTATATCAAAAATGTCGATGGATGAGCAGCACGAACAAATTTCACAAACACTGGAAGCGTGGAAAGACGGCCTTGAAAACCTCGACGATATTCTGGTTATGGGCGTTCGTGTTTAATGTGACCTTGCTCGATAATCAGCGAACTTTCAATGTTGTTGGTGTAAAGTGATCCTGTTCCTAATCCCTGCGGTAATGTTACGTTATATTGACTTGTAAATTGTGCAATCGCATCCAGTCCAATGTTTGATTCTAATGCACTGGTAATCCACCAGGGGATATTGCGTTCTTCTGCAAGACTGATCCATTCCGAAGTACCTTTGAACCCTCCCATTAAACTTGGTTTTAAAATGATGTATTGTGGCTGGATCGTATCAAGTAGATTGATTTTTTCTTCCGTTTCATTTACTCCAATAAGCTCCTCATCCAACGCGATCGGAAGATGATTGGCTGCACAAAGTTCGTTCATTTGCTCCCATTGTTTTGGTTTGATGGGTTGTTCAATGGAATGAATATCAAGTGCAGCTAATCGCTTTAATCTATCCGGTGCGTCAGCAGGGGAAAACGCTCCATTTGCATCAACACGCAAAGTGATTTGATTTTTATCATAATCTTTT
>CAYFTH010000037.1:0-26192 GCA_964346075.1 uncultured Fluviicola sp.
AAGGATATCATCAGATGAAAAAAGGTGATATGTCGATGTTTGAAAAAAGAGAATAGTGTTCAGAATTGTAAGAAGTACGTTGTGCAAATTTTTTTCCTCAATTTATTGCTGTAAGCTCCAACAGTTCAGAAGATCCAAGCGAAATCATCAGTAGTTAAGCTAACTATAAGTACGAAATCCAAATACTCGATTATCGGCCGCCTATACACAAAGGGAACTGCTAACGATAACGGGATTCAAACTTCGCTTTCTGTTCTTCTCGTAGTTTACTTAAATCATCCGGGACCTCACGTTTCCATCGTTTATGGGACCATAACCAAAATTCAGGTTGCTTGCGAATAGTGTTTTCGAGCAATTGAGCGTGTGTTTCCGTAATTTCCCCCCATTCGAGTTGACGTGGTTCACGCGTAATCTCCTTCAAATGCATCACATAATGTCCTCTTTTTTTGCGATGAATGGAGAAGAATACGACAGCATCGTCGTATTTATTAGCCAGAAGTTCAGGTCCGAAAAAAACACCTGTATCTTGATTTAAAAAGGTAGTCCAGTAACATTTTGTGGATGAACCAGGGGATTGGTCTGCCAGCACCAATGTAGCTGTTAGCGCCTCATTATTTTTAAAGTAGTCGTCGACAATTTTAGCGTGAATAATATCCATACCGAATCGCGCACGACGGTCGTTGAGTTTTTGATCCCAGAATCCATTCGATAAAGGCATACCTATACCGACAGCCCTATGTGGAAAGAGCAGGTTTTGGCTCGTGATGAGCCATTCCCAGTTGTTATAATGTCCGGACACGAGTAAAACACGCTTATGCTGTGCGTAAAGTCGATCCATCACTTCGGGATTCTCCACCTGAAAGCGACGTAATAATTCGCGTTTTGATATACTGAGATTTTTTGCTCCTTCCGCTAATAAATTGGTGAGGTGTCGATAAAAACGTCGTTCTATTTTACGCCTTTCTTTGACCGATTTTTCTGGGAAAGATTGCGCCAGATTTTTTCTGACAACACTTCTTCGGTAGGGAAGCACAGAAATTAACAATAAATAGAAACCATCAGTAAAAAAGTACAGCACTGGAAGGGGCAGCAATGATATTGGGTAGATCAAAAAATGATATGCGATCCAGCTGAACATGATTTCTTTTTTCAAAAATAGCGATTTTGACTGAAACATCATTCTTTCTAAATAACATGTGACTTTCTTCAATCGATTTATTTAAAATTGATAGGAGGTGTGATGATCTGGTAGACTTAAAGTGAATGGAACCCATTAAATAGAACCCGAAGGAAACAAAACGAAGGAAAATCCTTAGTTGATGATTATTAAAACCAATACATACATAGTGATAAACGAAAAGAGCGACGATTTTAATCAAAATCAATCCAATTTATAATTATTGCAGTGAGAATATTAATTTTGGAGCATTCTAAAACGAAATTATGAAAAAAGTCATTAGCGGAATCCAGCAAATGGGAATAGGTGTGCCGGATGTACAAAAAGCATGGAAATGGTATCGCAAATTTTTCGGTGTCGATGTACGAATTTTTGAAGAGGCCGCAGAAGCACCACTGATGACGCCTTATACAGGAGGAGATGTTCATTCAAGAACGGCAACATTGGCCCTATCTATGGAAGGGGGTGGTGGCTTTGAGATCTGGCAATTTACCAGTCGAAACACTGAAAAACCTAATTTTCAAATACAGCTTGGTGATTTTGGCATATATAGCTGTCGGATTAAATCAAGAGATGTGGAAGCTTCCTATGACTATATGCGTCAGCAGGGCGGTAAAATACTCGGAGGATTAAAGAAGGACCCGAAAGGAAGGCCTCATTTTTTTGTTGAAGATCCGAACGGAAATATTTTTAATGTTGTTCAAGAGAAAACAGTATTTAAAAAGACGAAATTTCCGGGTAAGACAGGAGGAGTAGCAGGTGCTCTCGTCGGTGTTAGTGACATGGGGGCGTCCCTTAAGTTATATCGTGATGTCCTTGGTTATAGTACTGTCGAATACGATGAGACGGATACTTTTGACTGCTTCGATGCTTTACCAGGAGGGCAACAAAAAGTCCGCCGAGTTTTACTCGCTCATCCGCAAGCTCGAAAAGGACCTTTTGCTCCGTTATTGGGTCCAACAAAAATTGAGTTGGTTCAATCGATGGATCGCAATGATTGCTGTCCCATCTTTAAAGATCGTTTTTGGGGCGACTGGGGGTTTATCCACTTATGTTTTGACGTTCGTGGTATGGAATCGTTAAAAAATGAATGTGAAACTGCCGGATTTCCTTTTACCGTAGACAGTGGAGAAACCTTTGATATGGGAGAAGCTGGAGGTCGTTTTTCATATATCGAAGACCCCGATGGTACGTTGATCGAATTTGTTGAAACCCATAAGGTGCCCGTTATGAAAAAATGGGGGTGGTATATTAATTTAAAATCGCGGGATCCCGAAAAGTCACTGCCGAAATGGATGTTAAAAGCTATGGGAATGAATCGTGTAAAGGATTGATACCACCCATTTATTATTTGAATGGTCTATTTTATTGATCCTTTGTTTCGCCTGTGTGAAATCAATTCGTTAGATTTACGGTACTAAAATTAAGTCATGATAAAAGTCTTTTCAATTCTGTTCATTTTGATTGCAGCCATTTCGTGTAATACGAAATTCAGTGTAAATGGTGAATATGATGAAACGCCAATCGTACACATGCTGCTGGATCCCAATGAAGATGTTCATTTCTTAAAATTGAATAAGACTTTTCTGGGAGATGGTGATGCGAATGATTTTGCGATGGTGCCCGATTCTTCATATTTTGATCAGGTAGAGGCAACGATCAAAGAGGAGATTAACGGTAATATTTCGAATACATGGACCTTGGAAGATACTATCATTCAAAATAAAGAGTCCGGTACATTTTACTATCCGGAGCAAAAATTATATTTCTTCGAAGCCAATGATTTGAATTTAGATGCCACCTATAAGCTACATATTGATATTGACAATGGTCGCCACATTGTGGAAGGGGAAACGAAATTGGTTAAAGGAATAGGTATCAACTTGCCGTCACAAAACCAACAACTTAATTTTGCAGACAACAATGTCGCTCAAAACGGTTACAATACACAATCGATCGTTTTCAGTAAAGGTGAAGGAGCAACCTTTAAAGCACAGATTCGATTTGAATACCGCGAACATCGACCAGGAGATATTGAGAATAAAGAGATTTTGTGGAACCTAGGGTCAAAAGACCTTTCCAATATCACAACAAGTTCACCTTCATTTGCAGCAAACGGAGAGGTGTTTTACGAATTAGTTGCTAACCGTATAGAGAAAGATGAGACTGTGACGCGTAGAACAATAAAAGCTTTCGAACTGATATTAACTGCAGGTTCTGAGGATTTGAATACCTACATGCTAACCAATGAACCGACTTCGTCTCTCGCTCAGAACAAACCGACATATTCCAACGTCGATGGTGGACTGGGTATTTTCTCAGCACGCACTTCAGTGAACCAATACAAGCCTTTTCAACCAGCAAGCAATCCCAATGTGAGAGCATTCAGCATTAATTCCACTAAAGAATTATGTCAGGGACAGTATACGGGATATCTGAAATTTTGTAGCGATCATACGAATGATCAAAGTTTAGGGTACACATTCGCTTGTGATTAATTTAAATGCATATCCGCTTGTTTACCCCATTTTTATAAACTAAATTAAAACAATACTAGCTTATTTCTTAATATCTTCAAAAAAAACTGAAAACTTCATCAATAATCACTAATCATTGAGGTTTCGTTTCCCTCCCGAAAGCATCTTCGGGAGGGCTAGGGGGAGGATAATAAGTAGAAATTAGGCAATGAAATAACTAACCCATTTTTTGGTAGAAGTAAGATTAAAAATTTATCGATCATTGGCTTTTAATTAAATTAGTCCTCCCCCCGGCACCCTCTAAAGCGCTGAACTGAGCCTGTGACAGTGGGGAGAGATAAAGGACTGGCCTTTTTTCGCAGCAGAAAACAGTCTTGTGTAAACAAACGGATAAGCATTTTAATTTATGTCTGGTAAGACTCAGGTGTTATAACTGAATATTGACTTAACAGATTTGCCTGTATATCACTTTTTATAGCTTAATCATTTGAAATTGAAAAAGAGAATTGCTGTTCTTTGTCAAATATCCGAACTAGTTGAATACAAGAAGTTCGATAATTGTCGACGAGTAAAGCTACTTCGCTCGAATGTGATTCAACAGGAGTTGTCTAGAACGATTGACGATTCACATAGGAAGTTTATTTTTAGCTCGACCAATCCCAACTTGCTCCATGTAACAACTCTTTAGTTGATAACATTGACTTGTCGCATGATCAACTCTTGAAAGTGCGGGTGTTCTTCTAGACTTTTAAAGTGATCCTCTTTCCCCACTTTTTCTTTTAATGATTCTGATAACTCTATAGCTGTCGCAATATCCTGAATAGCCTCATCCTTTTTATCGAGACGGGCAGAAGCACAGGCACGCTGCCAATACGCGAGCGCATAGCTACTGTCTTTTTCTATAGCTGCATCGGCCAGGTTGAGCGCCCATCGGACCTCCTCAATCTCTAGAAGTGCGTCTGCTTTGTAGGTCATGGCCTCTATATCTTCGGGATTGATCTGTAAGATCTCATCATAAACGGCAATTTTATCCTCTTCACTTTTCTCTAACCCCGCGCGCATCCATAAAGAATGAATAGTATTTGTACTTGAAATTTTCTCTTGGTTGTCGATAATCACTTTGGAACGCTCACGCATTTTGTCTTCAATAGTGTTGAGTCGCTGCTCATAATCTTCAGTTAGCGTATGTAGTTTTCGTTCGGTGGATTCCTTTAGACTTCTTTTGATATCATTCAGTGATTTCCATCCGAGAAGCACTAAAAGCGAAGCAGCGGCCGTAATGATGTAAAAAATATTATTGGTCGTGTTCGTTGTATATTCAATTGCGCGATCGGCAGATTTGAGTTGTGCCTGTGCCAACTCTTTACTCATTTTAGCTTCTAATGCCTGGTGATCCTGACGAACACTTTTCAATTCGTCAAGCACATAGCGCTCCATAAGCGGTTGACCAAAAACAGCATTTGTCGTGTCCATTGCTGTAACTTCAATTGTTCTCAAGAACATACAAACCAAAATGGGGATAAAAAATTTCATTTTTATTTTTCACGTATTTATTTAAAAATCCGCGCGAAAGTACAACGAGAAACCGAATCCACCTAACAACTGAATAAAGAAATTTTACTCAGTATTGAATTGTTGAGGTTTGGGAAGCTGGATGTAGAATGTAGATCCTTGACCTTCTTTGGATTCCAACCAAATTTTACCACCAACTTGTTCTATGGATTTCTTTACGATGGCTAGTCCAACACCCGTCCCGGAATATTCATCTTTACCATGTAAGCGCTGAAAAATCATAAAAATTTTATCGTGATAGTCTTTACTGATACCAATTCCGTTGTCTTCCACAGCAATAATATAACTTTCAGCCGTTTCTTCAGATCGAATTTTGATGACTGGAGCTACATCCGGTTTACGGTATTTAATACCATTGGTGATGAGATTATAGAACACTTGAATCAATGGTGTACGAACGGAGTATACGGTTGGCAAGTCTTCATATATGATCTGCGCATTATTCTCATGAGTGAACTGTGCGAGAGTGGCTTTAATCTCATCTAGAATTGAATTCAATTCAATATTCTGGTGCTGAAGATCTTCTTTTCCTATTTTTGAATATTCGAGTAAGTCTACAATAGATCGCCGCATCCGTTGTGCACCGGAAAATGCAAAATCGATGTATTTTCGTGCTTTATCATCAAGTTGATCGCTGTATTTTTTATCCAGTTGTGATAAAAATCCTGTAATCATTCTTAGTGGTTCCTGAAGATCGTGGGATGCTACATGTGCAAACTGCTCGAGTTCTTGATTGTTTCGGTGCAATTCTTCTGCTCGATCACTAAGTATTTTGTTCAGGCCAATCAATGACTCCTCATGTTCTTTTCGATAGGTGATATCCGTTTTTGCGCCTATAATGCGTTCGGGTTCTCCAGATGTGTTGCGTATAATATAAGCCCTGTCAAGTATAAAAGCGTATTCACCATCGCTTCTTAAAAAATGATACTCTGCCGACCAGCTATCTTTTGATTCGTCCTTCAGTGTTTGAAGTAATGAATCTACTACTGATTTACGATCATCATCGGCAATTAGGTTTTTCCAATCTTCATAAGTGGTTTCATTATGTTTCAAATGATACCCAAATAGCTTTTGATATCCGGTTCCCCATGAAATGATATTCGTATTTATGTTGAGTTCCCATATTGCATCATTGGTTGAATCCATGACCTTTTCCAGGCGTTGTCGGGAGTCAATTATTTCCTTCTCATATTTTTTACGTTTTGTAATGTCTTTAAAGAAAACTGACGATTTAACTTCTGTAGGATATATGATGAATTCAAACCATTTTCCGAGTAACGGGAAAAATCCTTCTAAAGTTCTGGAGGCGGAACAGTTTAAACCTTCTTCGAATTCCTTCTTCAGAGAGGTATCGATTTCAGGAAAGAGGTCCCAAAGCAATGCATCCAGTGCTATTTCCTGAGAAAAACCAGTAATTCGTTCAGCAGAATAATTCCAATAAGTGATTTCGAGATCTTGGTTAAGAGAGAAAAAACCATCCTGGATACTATTGAGAAGTTCTTCGCGCTTTTCATGCGAATGTTTTGCTTTTAAGTCGGCACGGTAAGATTCAAAAGCAATAGATAGATTATCAGCAAATGTGTCGAGGAAATCTTTCGCTTCCTTTTTCCATTTTCTAGCGCCCAGGCAATCGTCAAAACCAAGTGCTCCAAAAAGTGCTCCCTTAAATTTTATGGGAATAAAATAAATGGAACGCGCCGATTTGCGATTCATATAAGGACCCACATCCTTATGTTTTACAAGATCCGAGCTTTCAAATCGATCACCATGTATGAGTGAATCATATATTGACGGTGCATCTGATCGATTTAAATGCACCTGATCAGAGGGATTTTTTTGATTAAATGTCCGACCACTACACCATTCATAAGAATCTTCAAAGACTGATTCTTCGTTATTATACCTTAAAAAATACACGCGATCGAGATCCAGCGTTTTGCCCACCAATTCAAATGATTGATAGACGACGTCTTCCCAGTTATCGTACTTGATCAGTAATCGGTTGATTTGAGATAAAGTACTTAAAAAACCAGTTTTTGCAGCTAATTGTAGTTCGGTTTGTTTTTGAGCAGTGATATCCTGAATACTTCCATATACCTGTGAAGGTGTACCATCAATGATATCAACTTCTCCCATCAGACGTACATATTTAACAGTATTGTTAAAAGTATGGAGTTGAAGGTTAATTTGAAAGCTGTTTTTAAAGTCAATGGCGTTTTTAAAGATAGCCTCGACTTTCTCTTTCTCGCCATCTGCTTGAAAGAAGTCCAGGGCGGTATCAAATGTAGGTTCAAAGTGAGTTGGTACCTCATGAATAGCGCGTGTAGTTTTGGACCAATAGATTTTTTCATGGATGAGATCTAATTTCCAACTACCAATTTTTGCGAGTTGAGATGAACGATCGAGTAATGATTCGACAATTTTTTGCTCCGTTACATCGCGCAAAACACCAATCATTTTTGAAGGTTTTCCATATTTATCTCTTAAAAGAAATCCATTTTCAATGACATCAGCATAGGTGTTGTCGCTTTTTAAATAACGATAAGATATATTCCATTTCGTTTCTTCAGATTGGATAAAGTGCTGCCATTTCCTTTTTACTTGATCGATGAAACCCGGATGGATTTTATCGAACCAATCACTGATCGGAAGACCGTGATCGAACGATGCGGGATAACCAAATATATTCGAATAACTGGCACCCCAGTAGATCAATCCTTTTTTGATATCAAATTCATAAATGGCATCACTCGTGGCTTTGTTAACATATTCAAATAATTCCAGGCTTTTATAGAGTTCCTTTTCGTTATTCTTTTTTTCTATTATGACGCCCAATAATTGAGCGAATCGTTCAATAACCTGAAGTTCCTCACTACTTGGTGTGTACGGTCGATCACGATAAAAGGCGACAACAGCAACAGGATCTTCTGACTTATCCAGGACTGGAACAGAGGTACACGAAAGTAGGTTGTTTTCTTTGGTGACCTTTTTCACCGTTTCCCAATCTTCATCGTTGAGAATATCGTGCGCAGTAACGGTTCGTTTCTCAATAGCTGCTCTTCCACAGCTCCCCAGACTTCGGTGAAATTTCATCCCCTGAAGCTCTTGTGTATAAGCTGAAGGTAAGGAATCCGTATATAAACTGCTGAACTTATTATTTTTTAGACATAATACTGAACACATTACATCTGGATAAATATGTTCCAGTCCTTCAGCAAATACTTTGGAAAGATGGAAAACATTGATATTCTCATTCATTCCCAGATTGAGCAATTCGCTGTTGAGGGTATTGATAGACTCTGCTTGTTCTTGTTCCGAAATATCTTTAATTGTAACGGCAACATATCTTTCTTCATTTGATGATACTCCTACGGGATTTAATTGTAATTCGTAGGTTTTGTATTCAAGTGTTCGATCAAGTAGAATGTTTATCTTTTTATGGAAATGATCCGTTTTACCTTTTATGATTGATCGCAATTTCTCAACAATTTCATCGAATGACGAATCATTAAAATAGCTGGTGATTACCTCATTTTTGCTAACAGCCTTTTGGAAAAGTTCTTCAAAGATAGTAGAGGCCTTCTCGTTGGCAGCTACAACGGTCAATAATTTATCCACCAAGAGGCTCCCTTGTAAGCTATTGTTCATAAGTGCCTCGATGTAAATCCTGTTTTTTTGGAGTCGCTTATCCTGAACCGTCAGCTTTTTATGTTCATTGGAAAATTCATCTTGGTTTTTTCTTTGGTGGTCTAATGCTTCACTAATGCGATCAATCTGGTTTCGATAACGCTCGATCTCCTGAAATACGCTACCTTGTGATTGGCGTATGCGATCTGCATCGCTTTTTTCGATCAATCGAACAGTGATTTCGAACTGAACCTGTTGCGTTCGATTATCGTCGAATTTCTCAATATTAATGTTAACTCCCTGAAATCCGAAATCTGAAGTTTTCAAAGGAAAGTAACGTAGCACTTGCCTGCGTTCTGACAATGCAATCTCACCGATTAATTGCATGAATGGATAGCGGAGTGAAGGAATAAAATCACTTAAGTTATTGATTTGACCATTGCATTCGGGGAGCAGCCATTTTGTGCAGTTTCCTTCCCAAAAAGTAATTTGAAAGGATTGATCAACGAAGAGTTGAAACGATTTAGACGTATCTGTATTCATAATTATTTCCCCAAGATAAATATAATGTCGTTAAATGTAGTTAAAAAAAACGGATTTGTAATTTACAAAGTACAATTAATCAAATGGAAGGTTTAGGTTGACTTGATCGGAGTAGGACTTTATAACCGATTGGTTATCTTGTATTTCTATCCAGTGTACTTGGTCTAAACTGATGATAATCCACAGCTCTACATAAAAACCATAAAGCGAATAAAGATAAATTCGATGAACGCCCGATTGCCGACCTCCTATATATGTTCCGTCGATAAGTAAAAGTTCGTAACGCTCTTTGAGCCTCCTTGATCGAAATTCTTTTTTTGTTAGTTTTTGCATTACTTTTGAACCGTTGAGAGAATGTGTTGTACTACTCAATAAAAATAACAAGCATGAAATACTTATTGTTGTTATTCCTGTTAAATTTTGCGATTTTGTCGCTAGGACAAGTGACCAACCAAAACGTTCAACGCGTTGAGGAAGAACCGGAGACAAAGAAAGAGCGTCAATCTGCCGGAGATGAGGATGTTTTAAATCAGAATTCAAAAAGTAAACCATCGAAATCAACAGCTATTCAAAATACGCAACAACAACTTCAATTGACGCTCATGAAAAGGAGGCGAAATCCGGTGCGTAAAACCCCTTTATCTCAGGAAACGGAATTTATGGAACAAAAAGTTCATGAGTTGTCAAAATTAGCGCCCGAAAGCTTCGAATTTCATCTTTACAGCTATTTAAAAACACCATACAATTTTAAGGCAATCAGTCATTTGAGAAAAGCAGAAGAACTAGCTGCAACACACTACGATGTATTGACTTCCTGGACAGCGTATCATTTTATCTCCGAAAGTGATAAAGTCACAGGTTATCTGCGTCAGCTCGATGATGGCGGTTATTTTAAGCCTGGTTATCGCAATTATGCCGGGCAGGCGTTAGAACTTCTTCCTGAAAATGCTGTTTTATTAACGCATGGAGATAATGATACTTACCCGATGCTGATTCAGCAAAAAATAAAAGGTGTACGTTCAGATATTTCTATCATTAACATTGACTTTTTTCAAAGTGAGGAATACCTCAAACGATTGAAAAATAAAGGTTGGTCAGTGCCACATATTTCTATTGTTAATACAGAATTTGTCCATGAATTTGTTACAGCAAACCAACAACGAAATATTTTTTTAGCGAACAGTATACCAGGATCTTATATTAAGTTATTTAAATCTCAAATTCATCCCTGTGGACTTGCTTTTTACGTAGGTAATGATGAAGCTGATTTCTGTAAAAAGTTCAATCTACAATTATATCGGAATGTGTCGCAGCAGATGCAAAAGGAGGAGCCAGCAAATAATGAACAATTGTTTTTATCAAACAGTTTACCCGCTCTTTTTGGGTTGAGAAATAATTATTTGGACAGTGGAGATTCAATGAGGTTAAAAAAGTTGAATGAAGTGATCACAATAATTGGCAGACAAACGCATCAACAAGAGAAAGTAGATCAATTATTGAATCAATAGAAAGCTTTATGCGATTGTTCAAGACCAAATATAATAAAGAATCGGATGAGCATTTGATGAAACTCGTCCGTAAGGGTGATCAGCGTGCTTTCGACGAAATTTACAATCGCTATGCTGCAAAATTGGCTTTCTATTTTACACGCAAACTCAAACATGACCGTGAAAAAGGGGAGGATTTTGTCCACGATTTATTTGCTAAATTAATTGACCGGCCCCAATTATTTGATACGCAACGCACTTTTAAAACATGGATTTATTCAGTGGCCAATAACATGTGTATCAATGAATATAAGAAAATGGCTGTGCGCTCGAATACAACGAACGGTGTAGCTCATGATTTGCCCATTGCGGACCAAAATAAATCTATTGATGAGCAGGTTACGGAAAAAGATTTTAAATCTGATTTAGAGCAGGTGTTGGAGCGGTTGGATGAAAAACATCGGGAAGTTTTCGTAATGCGGCATATTGACGGACTTTCTGTGAAGGAAGTAGGTGCTATCTTAGATGTGAGCCCTGGTACAGTGAAATCGCGATTGTTTTACGCTACGAAAAAGGTGGCACAGGCACTAGCGCAATACAATCCAAAAGAAATGGAAGATCATGAATAAAAGAATAGAACAACTGATTAAAACACGTACTTTTCAGTCCCTCACTTATGAAGAGCGAGAACAAATTAAAGATTGGGCGAGTACGGAGGACGAATTTGTGCAAATGAAACAAGTGCTCATCAGTGCACAACATGTGGGGGAGAAGTCAGTCAAAACTCCGGATCCATCGGTTAAAAGAAAATTAGATGAACGGTTTAAAAGTAAGCACAATGCTCATCAAGTAAAAGGTTGGCAACGATTGATGCGTCAATTGTGGCCAGAAGGACAACCTTTATTCTTTCGTCCTGCATTTCAGGTCGGTGTAGTTGTATTGCTCGTGGCATTCAGCCTGCCGCTTTTTGAACGAGAATCGGTGAAAGTGGCTCAGCAATCTTATGATCCTTCCACGAGTGAGGCTATCGAAGAGTTGCGTGAGGAAAATGGATCCTCGAGAACGGAGAAAAAAGAACGTGAATCGAGGGAGCAAAATGAGCAGCGACAAACAGATGAAGATACAGGCTTATCAGATAATGAATTTGAAACTTCTGATCCAGAGAAAGGTGAAAAGAGACAGCGAACCTCTGACTTAAAAACTCCTCAGGACAACAAGGTTGATGACGAGGAAAAGATTGCTCCAAAGGTGAATGACCGCAGTCGAATGGCGCAACCAACAGATGTAAGACGTGACGAAATGGGAAGTCAACCGGTATCAGAAACTATTATAGCTGCCCAAGACGAATTAGTCGATGGTGCGAGCGAAAAGCAATCCTTTAAAAAAGACAAGTCCTCAAAGTCACTTAAGGAACAGCAAAAAGTGGAGCCTGCTTCCACTGTCGATCTGCTTGTGAGTCTCTATTAATGGTATATATTAATTAGCCGAAACATCGAGTGGTGAGCGTGCGAGGATGTCATACTTTTTTCCTTCTCTTTTCATAAAACGTTGCCAGATATCTGCAATGGTATGATCCATAATTTCACCAGCATTTAAAACAGGTGCAACTAACCAAGTATTCCGCTGGATTTCCTCATCGAGTTGACCTCCTGTCCAACCTGAATATCCCAGAAAGAAACGCACTTGTCGTGATGAAATCTGATCCTCTTGAATGAGCTGCATGAGCGTGTCGTAATCGCCACCAAGAAAAACACCATCTTCTACCTCGAGGCTATTCGGCAGTAGTTCTCCTAACGTATGGATAAAATAAATGCTTTCCGTTTGTACCGGTCCACCGATACTTACATTCGTTGTAATGTCGGGAAAATTTTTGGCAACATCTGCCAGGTTCAGGTCAAGAAAATTGTTGAGAACAAAGCCAAAAGTGCCATTTTCATTGTGTTCACAAAGATATATGACAGATCGACCAAAATAATCGTCATCAGAAAAGGGATCGGATAGTAGTACTCGTCCTTTTCTGGGTTTTCGTCTGTTTTGAAATGAAAAATCCATAACCCTTTACTATTTTATTCAATAATACTATTTCTTTTTCATTTTTCATACATTTTAGTTTACTAAGTCGTTTTGAATGGGGATGTTTGACATGGTTGATGCTCATCACACAAATGGGCAGGACTGAAGAACACTACCTTAATAGATTGTTGAAAAGCGACTTGCTCTTCTAAAGTTTGAGTTCGTTGATCAGTTTGAAATTAAATTTGGTCAAGTAGTGGACTTCAAGCGGACTTAATTTATTATATTTATGCATCTACTACACTGAAATATCAGCATGAATAGTACCAAAGCAAATGAATTAAACCGTGCTGCAGCTTTGCTGAGACGGAAAAAAACAGAAGAATGTGCCCGCTTAGCCGAAGAAGCCGTTGCTATAGCAGAGAAGGAGGGTGATTTACTCGAGGAGGCGAAAGGGTTACACAATTTGAGTGAAGCTTTCGTTTGGAATTCATCGTATGATGATGCATTGACAAAGGGATATGAAGCTAAAGAGCTCTTTCAGCAGCTTGAAGAATATGAAGCTCTCGGCGATGTACACTATACGCTGGGAACTGTTTTTTATTACCTGTCGGATTATAATCATGCCCTGGAAGAATACATGCGGGCATTTAAGTCATTTGAAAAAGCTGATTCAAAATTGGGTCAGGCCAAGGCCTACAACGGCATTGGAAGTGTGTATTACAGTATTGGCGAAAATCGAAAATCAATTCACTATTTAATTACCAGTTATGATATTTGCGAAGCGGCAAATGAAACGGTATTGATGCAAAAAGTATTAGATGGGCTGGGTAAAGCTTATTCGAATATTGAGAATTATGAAAAAGCCCTGGAGTATCTGGAACATTGTGTATCGCTCATTACTAAAAATGAAGATAGCGATCACGTGAAAGCGCATGCGTTCAATTCGATTGGTGAAATTCATTTGCAATTGAATGATTACAGTGAGGCTAAGCGATATTTTGAGAAGAGTTTACGTTTGAGAGAATCGATTGGATTTGTAACGGGCTGGGCGGATTGTCTCGCGAATATGGGGAAAGCAGAAATTGCACTCGAAGATTGGGATGCCGCTTTAAATTCCTTAGAAAGTGGGCTGGAGCTGGCGAAAACATCCAAGAGTAAATCCAGTCAATTGAAAATTTATCTTCTCTTGTCTGAAGTTTTTGAGGCTAATGGTGATTTTTCGAAAGCGCTGGAAAATTTTAAGTCGTATCACGCGATTCGGGAGGAATTAAACGCTCAGAATACGGATCGCACCACCAAAAGCTTGCAGATGAAGTTTAAGATGGAGCGGGAGGAGCACGAGAAGCAAGCCCTCGAGGAGAAGAATAGAAAACTGGAACAATATTCTAACGATCTTATTCAATTGAGTGAAGTAGGTAAAAGACTTACTGCCCTTTTGTCTCCTGATGAGATTATTCGCAGAGCGTATGATGAAATTAATCAATTGATGGATGCCCCTTCTTATGGATTAGGAATTTACGATGAAACGACAAACAAGTTGAACTTTCCAGGGTACTGTGAGGATGGAGAAATATTGGGTGATCTCTCTTATTCACTTCATGAAGAAGGACGATTGGCGGCAATTTGTTACCATGAAAATCGCGACATTATTATTGGAAATATCGCTCAGGAATACGCCAATTATATTAAAAGTTATAAACCACCAAAAGCGGGGCGAAAGACGGCTTCTATTATTTACTTGCCGTTCCAGATACCGAATGGAGCATCTGGTGTGATCACAGTTCAGAGTTATCGAAAACATGCCTATAACGAACATCACGTGAGCATGCTCAAAAATATGGCCGTATTCATGGCGATAGCACTGGAAAACGCACAACTTTACGTGAATCTTGAACAAAAGGTAAAGGAACGTACTCAAGAGATTACCTTTCAAAAAGAAGAAATTGAAAAATCGTATCGTATGACAGCTCTGCTCAGTGAGGTGGGACGTCAATTGACATCATCTACTGACTTTGAGAGTATATTTCTCAAATTACATCAAAACGTAAGCGACCTGATGGATGCGAGCTGTTTCGGAGTGCGGCTTTACAAACCAGAAGAGAATCACATCGAATATAAGTTTGAAATTGAAAATGGTGTTGTTGATCGCGAACCGATTTATGTATCCATGGAAGACGAGAACAATTATTCGGTGCTTTGTGTCAAGAATAACCAGGTAATATTTATCAATGACAACCAAAAAGAATATCAAAAATACACGAAAGAAATAGTAGTTCCTACAGGTGAAATGCCGCATTCATTGATTTTTTATCCCATGAATTTCGGGGGACGTGTGATCGGACTTATAACGGTTCAAAGTTTTCAGCGACATGCTTTTAATGATCGTCACTTGCAAATTTTAAAAACGCTGGCTTCTTTTACCGCCATTGCACTGGAGAATGTCAATCTCGTGGATAATCTCGAGCTGAAGGTGGAGGAGCGAACAGCCGAAATTGTTGCACAGAAAGAGGAAGTCGAACGAACCCATGAGCATACCCAGTTACTGAATGAGATTGGACGTGAAATTACATCTACACTCTCTGTAGAGGATGTTTTGGAGAAGGTGTATGCGAATATCAATAAACTTATGGATGCCTCAATCATAGGCGTAGGAATTCGCAATAAGGATAAACTGGAAATGAAAGGAGCCATTGAAAATGGAAAAAAACTACCTGATTTTTATTTTGATTTAAATGATGAAAGTGCACTGGCGATTCATTGCTTGTTAAATAAAGAAGAAATATTTATTTCAAATCTGGATCAGCAAATCAATCAATACGTTGCAGGGAAATCATCCACGAAAGTGGGGGAAAAGCCACAATCCATCATGTATATTCCTTTGATTGTAAAAAATAAAGGTATTGGAACTATATCTGTGCAGAGTTTCGAACCAAATGCGTACAATGAATACCACTTGAATATTTTAAGAAACCTGGCTGTTTACACATCGACTGCTTTTGAAAATGCGATGTTATACGATCAGATGGAACGCAAAGTCGTAGAGCGTACGCGTGAGGTCGTCCAACAAAAAGAAGAGATTGAAAAGACCTATCTCAATACGAAACTACTGAGTGAAATGGGGCAAAATATCATTTCGACGCACGATTTAGAACAGATATTTGACAAAATGCACCAGAATGTCAATAAACTCATGGATGCTACGATATTTTCCATTCGAATTTGTGATTACGACAAACATGAAATCGATTATAGGTATACAATAGAGAGCGGTAATCGTCTTGACCCTATTTCGATTTCTATGGATGATTATGATAATTATTCGGTTTGGTGCTTGCGGAATAAAAAAGAAATTTTGATTAACGATCACGCAAAAGATTATAAGAAATACACGAATAAAATTATCGTCGTAGACGGTGAGCTTCCAGAATCGCTGATTTTCTGCCCTATGATGATTGGAGATCGGGTAATCGGAATAATTTCTGCTCAATCATTTGCAAAGCATGCCTATACGGAATACCATCTCGATATCTTGAGAACAATAGCAACCTATTCTGCGATTGCACTAGAAAATGCCAATCTCATTCAGGATATGGAAAATCAGGTGAAAATCAGAACTGCTGAAGTGGTCAGACAAAAGGAAATAATCGAAGAAAAAAATAAAGATATCACGGATAGTATTCAATATGCTCAACGTATACAAAATGTGATTTTACCACCACTTGCAGAGTTTCAGGAAAACTTCGTTGAGAGTTTTGTCTTTTTTCGTCCGAGGGATATTGTCTCGGGTGATTTTTACTGGATTGAAGAAATCGATAACAAGATTTATTTTGCGGTAGTAGATTGTACTGGTCATGGTGTTCCCGGAGCATTAGTCAGTGTTGTCGGAGCTAACAGCCTCAATCGTTGTCTTATGGAATTTGAACTCAAGGATCCTGGAGCTATTCTCAATAAACTGTCTGAATTGGTAAAGGGAACATTTGATAAATCTGAATCCAATGTACGCGATGGTATGGATATGGCATTGTGCTGTATTGATAAAAGTACCCGGGAAATATCATTTTCTGGAGCCTACAATCCGTTGTGGGTGATCCGCGATGGAACCAATCTACCCATTGAGCGCAAAGAACGGTTAAATTTGATAGAATATAAGGGGAAGACCCTCATTGAAATTAAGTCGACAAAACAACCTATCGGACATTCTTACCGGTCGGAGTCCTTTGAAACCATAAAGATGCAATTGGAACCTTCTGATATGGTCTACCTTTTTAGTGATGGATATGCTGATCAATTTGGAGGTCACGAGGAAGAAGTTATAGCGAAAGGAGGTAAGAAGTTTAAAACGACAAAGTTCAAAGAATTGTTACTCGCTATTAGTCATACGTCTTTAGATGATCAGCGCGGTATTATTGAAGAGACCTTTGAAACATGGAAAGGAAGACTCGAACAGGTGGACGATGTGTGTGTCATCGGTGTACGGATTTGAGTTTTGAATAGAGCGTTGGGCTGGAATATGCGTAGGTTTGATGCTTTCGAGATTGACTCGAAATCGATGAGTCTACAAAAATTCAGGTGGTTTTCTCAATTCAAGTTTAGCGCTTTTAAACAGCGAAGAGGTAGCGTTAAATCGAACGAGAAAACTCTTCTGACCACCTACGGGTGTCCAGATAAAAGCAAGTTGCCAACAATGCATGTCGCGATTCAACGTTAGACGCGCTTGTTTTAACCGCGATTCTTCCAGGTCATAACTCGAATTGAAGCCCATCTTCCAACGTTCAGTAAAACTCACATCTCCAGACATCATCAAGTTTTGATTTTGTGAGTATTCGCGCTCGTCGGCAGCCGTTTGATTCGTATTCAAATTAAAAAACCAGGTGTGTGTCAGATTTATTTTCCATGGAATATCAAAGTCGATCAAGTCGTGTGGATGCATCGTGTAATATTGAAAATCGGCACCCCATTGTTCTCCAATTTCCTGTTGATTCTTTTCAATTTTTTCTTTGGACTTTTTCGTGGCGAATGTATACGTGGTGGAGAGGTTTATTTGACGAAACCTCCCTAATCCTTGACCAGCATCCCAGGCATATTCGTTATAGTCTTTATTTTTTTCGGTAAATGCATAAGGTGAGAACGACCCGCGCGACACAAAACTCAGTCCCGTAAATGGAGAAACGCGCAACTGCAACGATACGTCTGATAATTGCATGGTGTCTTTAAATATATCGTAGTTCCCGGAAATACTGAAGGCATCAATGATTCGCTTTTTACTGAATTCTTCCGTGGTATCTTTTCGATTAGGACGCTTTACTTCAAAGGTATTATTGAGTGAATAACTGATTTGTCCGACTTCACGGCCAACGCTTTCTGTATACAAACTGTTTTCATAAGGCGAATAAGTCACCTCCTCGTCGTTTGGACCTATTGTCTCGGTGACAAAAGAACTTAAGTCGGGTTGAAAACGAAAAGAAACGCGGGGTGTCATAACGTGGCGCATTTTCATATCGGGATTTCCAATAAATGAGTAGTAAGCGTACAGATTGGTCGAAAATTCAGTTGAAAAAGAAAGATCCTGTGAAAAACCTGCACCCTGAAGTGTGTCGTTTTCAATCGTGGAGGATACGGGGTTGTATTTTTTTTCAACAGACTGTAAATTAGCTCTTAATGTATAGTTAGCTGAAGTATTTAATGTAATTATTTGATTGAATAACTGCAATGGATAATTCAGCCGGGCATTTTGTCGAATACCATTTTGAAACTGTTGTTGAATCGCGCCAAATTGACGATTTTCAATGAGTTGGTTTTTAACAAGTGCTCGATTCTTTCCTTCTAAGGAATACCGAAGCCCAATTTTCTCATAGAACCGTTCTTTTCCCACACCGTTATTCAATCCTTTAAATGGAAAAAAGCGATTGACATTAACGCTCAAAGTAGGCAAGTCCATGTCGATCTGTTCCGATGCACTATTTTGTTTGAGCGCTGTTTTTAGACCAATTGTTATTGGTTTGGAAGGGAAAGTCCGGACAAGGTTGATGTCAGAATTGAAATTGTTTTGAAAGTAGTCATTACTCAAGGGGTCAATGTCCGTTTGTCCATTGTTATCCGATTGAAAATTCACCCGAGCATTAAATTGCCAGTAGGGATTAGCTTGAGCTTCTTGACGATGGTTCCACTTGACATCAATTTTTTGTCGACGATTAGTATCGTTGGGAAAAGGACGCTTGAAGCTTCGGTAAGCCAAGTTAAAATCACCAGAAAATTTATACCGTCGTTTATAATCCGTCTGGTTCCGCAGTTCAAACGTTCCCTTAGCGTAGAGACTCCCATAAAACGTAGTTTGAACCTCTTCAGAGCTTTTTAGAGGGAAGTAGTATCCGATGTCCTGAAACCCAAAACCATATTGTGATGTCGGTGCTACCATCGGGAAAATTAAGCCAGAACTCTCGCGATCTTTCGTAGGAATCACGCTAAAGGGAAGTCCCAGTGGAGTGGGGATGTTCTTTACGTGTAAATTCATAGGACCTGTCGCAATCCGCTCATTGGGAACCATTACCGCTTTAGATAATTGAAAATGAAAGTGCGGTTCATCGAGTTCACAGGTGGTGAATTTACCTTCTGTAAAATGAATGTGCTCGTTTTGCTGACGTTTCGCTGTACCCATGTGTAAATACATTTCGTCTTGCTTGGTCTTCAATTCTTCGATATAACCTTTTTCAGTGCCAAAATTATAGCGAATACTGGCCGCCGTAAATTCTTGACTCCCTTCCTTAAATTTAGGAATACCGATGCGGTTGCTGTCAGCGTCGTATTGATAAACCGCGTACACTTCCTTTTTTTCTGTATCCATTTCGATGAGATCAGCTGTGAGCGTAATACCATCGAACACCACCTTTGCAGAACCGTAAAGCGAAATAATGTCTGTTGTAAAATCAGCATAAATGGAATCCGTACAGGAGTAGGTGACTGGTGCATCCATGGAGTTGTCTGTCCTGTATATTCGTTTTTTTGATGTAACTTTAGTGGTGTCTTGAGCATATATGGTTGGTGTTAAAACAATTATTAACAATGCAACGACGAAAAAATGCGTTATGGAATATTTTTTGCTCAAGGTGAACTTGTAAATTTGTATAGTTCGTGTAAAAAACGGATGCAAAACTAAAAAATTACATTATTGTGTGGTCAATAAAAAATAAATCAATTGTTTTTCTGTTCGCGCTAACAGTGAGTGCAGTCGTTTGTGGTCAGGAAAACGAGGGAGACGCCCTTTCTTCAGGTGTAAAAACCGTAGTTATTGATCCAGGGCATGGTGGAAAAGACCCAGGCTGTCACGGTTCTATTACCAACGAAAAAACAGTGGTACTGGAGATTGGGCTTAAACTAGGAGAGTATATCCAAAAAAAGTATCCCGATATCAATGTGATTTATACACGAAAGGACGATCAGTTTGTCGAGCTCGATGAGCGCGCAAAGATTGCCAATCGGAATAACGCAGATGTGTTTATTTGTATACATGCCAATGCAGCTGGATCTTCAGCGCGTGGTGCGGAATCCTACGTACTCGGTCTACACCGTACGGAGAGTCAGCAGAAAGTGGCTGAACGTGAAAACAGCATTATACACTTCGAAGAAAACAGTGAAGAAAAATACGAGGATTTTGATCTTTCCCCGGATGCGATTATTGCACGTCAGCTGCAGCTAAGCGTATTTCTGAATCACAGTATCAATTTTGCTTCTAAGATTCAAAATCAATTTGCATCCATTGGACGCCATGATCGTGGCGTAAAACAAGCTGGGTTTCTCGTGTTGTATAAGACAACGATGCCGAGCGTCTTGATCGAAACCGGTTTTTTAACGAATAAAAGTGAGGAACAATTTTTACACGATCCTGCAAATCAAATTAAAATGGCTAACGCTATCTTCAAGGCATTTCAAACTTTTAAAAGTGAAATTGAAGGTGTTAATCATCTCGTAGAGAATGGAGAAGGGTATGAAGAGGAATTACTGCGCGCCGAAGAAGGAGGAAACCCTTATGAAGAAAAAGTTGATAAAATTTATTTTAAAGTACAGATTGAAACATCACGTAAAGCAATTGCCAAAACAAATAGTCGGTTCAAAGATATCCAGGTTTCAGAGTACAAGGAAAAGGGGTTATACAAATATACAACGGGGATTTTTGAAGAAGACCTGGATGCAGCAAATAAGTACAAGCGGGAAATGCGTGATAAAGGTTTTGATCATGCGTTCGTTGTAGCATTTAAGAACAACGAGCGCATACCGATGGCTGAAGCGTTGAAAGTTTTAAAGGATTAGATTTCCTTGGAAAACGTACTGTTTTTACCAATTTAACTATTATTTTAGCACAAAATAAAAGACATTGAGGGTTTCAAAAGAATTTAAGACAGGCTTGGTAGTCATACTCGCAATGGCATTGCTTATTTATGGAGTGAACTACCTCAAAGGGAATAGCTTTTTCGGAGGAGACGACGTCTACTACGCATATTTCCCAACATCAGGTACATTGGCTCCTTCATCCTCGGTGACGATGAATGGAGTAGAAGTAGGAAAAGTACTCGACGTCAACTTGGTCAACCCGAATAAGTTTGTCGATCCAGATAAACGGGTGCTCGTCAAATTCAATGTTCAGACAGATATGCTTCAGCTGGCACGCGGTTCTGAAATCGAAATCGTTCCGGGCGTATTAAATACTGGGATTCAGTTGCGACAGAATTATATTGGAGATAAAGGCTTTCATAGTACTGGAGATACCTTGAAAGGTACGGTCAGTGAGGAAATTACAGAGCAAATTGAGAAGCAACTACTTCCCGTGAAACGCAAAATGGAAGATTTGATGTCGTCAGTTGAGGGAATTGTTAATTCAATTACCGCATTCTGGGACACTTCTGCTGCTAACACATTGGATCAAGGATTGAATGAAGTGAAAATTGCTATTTCGAGATTTGGTCGTGTTGCCTATAATGTGGATAACATGATCGATGAGGAAAAAGCGAAGTTAGGTCGTATATTTGACAATGTGGAGTCGATTACCAAAAACTTTCAAGAAACGAATAAAGAGATCAAACAAGCGGTGGGTAACGTAAAAAACCTCTCCGACTCATTACTTACTGTAGACTTTAAATTAGCTATGGATGAGGCAATTACGACTATGCAGAATGTCAATTCGTTGCTCGAAGAAACATCCAATGGCAATGGAACGCTCGGTAAATTGCTTGAGGATGAACAACTCTACGAAGAATTAAATAAAACGAACCAACACCTGCAAGAACTTGTTGAAGATATTAAAGTGCATCCTGAGCGCTACATCCACATGTCTGTTTTTGGTGCTAAAATAAAGGGTGCGCCGATGACAAAAGAAGATGAAAGAAAATTGAAAAAAATATTAGATACCATACAGTAAAATAATTAGTAAAAGATGATTTCAATTATAATTTTTGCCGTTTTACTCATTGTTGGAATTGGAGCATTTGCTCTAAATTCAAGAAAGATTAGAAGTAATATCCTTATGGGACGTGATGTAGATCGTTCTGATCAAAAAGGAAAGCGCTGGAAAACGATGGCGCTGATTGCTTTTGGACAGAAAAAAATGTTCAAGCGTCCTTTACCGGCCATCCTGCACTTTATGCTCTATGCAGCGTTTGTGATTACCCAGATTGAGTTAATCGAGATCATTGCCGATGGTCTTTCTGGCGATCACCGCGTATTTCGGTCTGCACTCGGTGGGTTTTATACCTTCATGATTTCATTTATTGAGATTTTATCGGTGCTGGCATTTATCGCGACATTTATTTTTCTTGCGCGCAGAAATCTTTTGCTCATACCGCGTTTTCGTATGAAAGAAATGAAAGGATGGCCAAAACTTGACGGTAACTTGATCCTGATCATGGAATTGATTTTGATTTGTTTCATTTTTATGATGAATGGAGCAGATGAAGTATTGTACCAAAGAGATTTGTCCCATGCTGCGGCTCTAGGAGATGAAAGTTTTGGTTTTGCCATATCTCAATTTGTTGGTCCCGCTCTTTATGGTGGCCTCGACGAAGCAGCATTGCATACTGTTGAGCGCATTGGTTGGTGGGGACACATTTTTATGGTATTTACCTTTTTAAATTACTTGCCATTTTCCAAGCATTTCCACATTTTACTGGCTTTTCCAAATACTTTTTATTCCAACCTCGAGAAAAAAGGAAAATTTACCAATATGGAATCCGTAACGAAAGAGGTTAAACTTATGATGGATCCCGATGCTGATCCTTACGCTGCACCTGCTGGTGACGAACAACCACCAGAGCGATTCGGAGCAAAAGATGTACAAGACCTTACCTGGAAAAATTTACTGGATTCATATACGTGTACGGAATGTGGAAGATGTACTGCAGCTTGCCCTGCAAATCAAACTGGTAAATTGCTTTCACCACGTAAAATTATGATGGATACGCGCGACCGTTTGGAAGAGAAGGGGAAAGGCATGCGAAAAAATGGAAAAGATTACGATGATGGGAAATCATTGTTAAACGATTATATTATTCAGGAAGAGTTATGGGCATGTACATCTTGTAACGCCTGTGTAGAAGAATGTCCAGTCAACATTGATCCTTTATCAATTATTATGGACATGCGCAGATATTCTGTAATGGAGAAATCTGAAATTCCAACAGAATTAGCGGGCATGATATCCAATATTGAGAATAATGGTGCCCCTTGGCAATTTAGCCAGGAAGACCGATTGAACTGGAAAGACGAAGAATAAAAGAAGCTATCAATAGATTGTAAAGCAATATTAAGATTATGAGTGAATTGATGAAAGTACCTACCATGGCTGAAATGACAGCGAACAACGAAGTCCCTGAAATACTATTTTGGGTGGGTTGTGCTGGTAGTTTCGATGATCGCGCAAAAAAAATTACTAAGGCTATTGTAAAGATCTTGAATAAATGTAATGTGAAATTTGCCGTGTTAGGGGCTGAAGAGTCATGCACTGGCGATCCCGCCAAGCGCGCTGGAAATGAATTTTTATTCCAGATGCAGGCTATGATGAATATTCAAGTACTGAATGGTTATGAAGTGAAAAAAATTGTGACGGGTTGCCCGCACTGTTTCAATACACTAAAAAATGAATATCCAGAACTCGGAGGAAACTATGACGTTGTGCATCATACACAGTTGATTCAGTCGCTTATCGAGGATGGAAAGTTAACCATGGAAGGTGGAGATACCTTCAAGGGTAAGAAAATAACGTTTCACGATCCTTGCTATTTAGGAAGAGCAAATGATGTCTATGAAGCTCCGCGCGAAATGTTGCAAAATCTCGATGCTGAATTAGCCGAAATGAAACGTTGTAAAACAAAAGGTTTGTGCTGTGGCGCTGGTGGTGCTCAGATGTTTAAGGAAGCGGAAAAAGGTGATAAAGAAGTAAATATTGAGCGGACAGAAGATGCCCTGGAGGTAGAGCCCGATGTGGTAGCTACAGGTTGTCCTTTCTGTAATACTATGATGACAGATGGGATTAAAAATAAAGAGAAAGAAGATAGTGTTCAAGTCATGGACGTGGCTGAACTGATTGCTTCTGCTGCTGATTTGTAAAAAATTCAAACGATGACTCAAGAGCTATTTAAGGATTTTCCTAACGATGCACGTGTTTGGCTTTATCAAACTGATCGTGCACTGACTGAGGAAGAAATACAACTGATCGACCGCAAACTACAATCATTTGTTCGCGATTGGGCGGCACATGGAAATCAATTGTGGGCCAATGCCCGGGTTGTAAACCCTTTCTTCGTCGCCCTTGCTGTCAATGATAAGTTGACACCACCTTCGGGGTGTTCCATTGATGCATCAGTAAAAGAACTGCAAAGCTTGGGGAAAGAACTCAATGTTGATTTCTTCACTCGAATGAAAGTGACTTATAGCAAAGACGATCACCTCGATCAAGTTGATTTCTCAGCTCTCTCTACATTAGATGAAAATACGCAGATCTTCGACCCTTTATTGAGTGATCTTGGGGAGTTACGAACTCAATTTCCCGTTGCTTTAAAAGAAAGCTCTTTTGCTCACTTGGTATAGAATAGGCTTCGGGCTTCGGACTTCGGACTTCGAGAGCATTTCGACAGGCTCTATGCCCTCCTCAGCCCTCGTTCCTCAGCCCTCGTCGTTAGCTCTCGTTATTTATTTGTCACGATAAATATGAGCTTGTTTATGTTTCATCCTGAAAGTTGGTGCAGGACTGAATCCGAATGCTCTCGAAGGTTGAAGCCTGAGGAGGTTATTGGGTGTATCGAAATACTCTCGAAGGTTGAATCCTGAGGAGGTTATTGAATGTATCGAAATACTCTCGAAGGTTGAAGCCTGAGGCTCTCGAAGGCTGAATCTCTTCTAAAATCGTTTCATACTTCTCCTGCACCTTCTCGAATTACAACGGGGTGTTCATTGGTGCAATCCAAAATTGTTGACGCCTCCAGCTGACCAGTTCCTCCATCGATAATTGTCGGAATCTTATCATCGAAGCGCTGATAAATCTCGTATGGATCAGTAAAGTACTCCATGAGTTCATCATCATTATTGTTTAAAGAGGTTGTTACCAGTGGGTTTCCAAGTTTTTCGACAATCGACAGGACAATTTTGTTATTTGGAATCTTGATGCCAATTTCCTTTCGTTTGGCATCAAATAGTTTGGTAACGTCGTTCGATGCATTGAGAATAAACGTATATGGACCAGGTAGGTGCTGCTTCATGAGTTTGAAGGTCGGTTGACTCATCTGTTTCACATATGCAGAGATCTGACTGAAATCTTTGCATATAATTGAAAACTGTGATTGTTTAAGCTTAACGGATTTAAATTTAGCGAGTTTTTCCAGTGCTTTTTTGTTATTGAGGTCACACCCCATAGCATAAACTGTATCTGTCGGATAAATAATCAATTCACCTTTCTTTAGTTGAGCTACCACATCATCAATGAGTCGATTATCAATATTTTCTTCGTTGATCTCTACTAACATAATCCATTTGATTTTAAAATTCTAATCTAAATTTAGCGATTTAAAATCTATTGATGTCATTTTACTTTGTTAAAGAAATTAAATGTGCAATTTAGCCCATAACGAGTTCTATAAATGAATCGATTAATGCGTGCATGTAATTCACTCATGTCGGAAGAAGATATATTGTACAATTCATCGAATAACACTTTTCAGGCGCTTCATTTACCTGAATTTTAACTTCAAGCTTAATGTTGCTCTGTCACAGTTTAAAATGAAGACTCTTATTTTGACAGATAATCCCGTGAAA
>CAYFTH010000038.1:0-25245 GCA_964346075.1 uncultured Fluviicola sp.
GATGACCTGAATGCTGAACTGGTAGTGAAGGTCGAATCGAAAGATTACGAGGAGAAGGTGAATGAAACCTTGAAGAATTATCGTAAGCAGGCAAATATCCCCGGTTTCCGCAAAGGAAAGGTGCCTATGGGGCTTATCAAAAAACAATACGGTCAATCGGTCTTGGCAGAAGAGTTGAACAAACTTGTCAGTGATGCACTCTACAAGTATATCGATGAACAGGATTTTGAGGTATTGGGTAATCCGTTGCCGAAGGAAAATGAAGAGGTGAAGGGAGATTTTAAAACGCCTGATACCTTCGAATTTACTTATGAAATTGGTATTTCTCCTGAAATGGATGTGAAATTATCAGGACGTAATAAATACGAATATACGAAGGTGAAAATCGATGATACATTGATCAATAAGCAGATGAATGATCTGCGTCGTCGTTACGGTAAGCTCGTATCAGGAGAAAAAGTAGGCGATAAAGACATGGTTTTGGGTCAGTTCGTCGAACTCGATGATAAAGGAGAAATTAAAGAAGGAGGTGTGATGAATAGTTCCACCATTTCTATGGAATTCATCGAAAAAGATGAGGTGAAAAAGAAATTGATCGGTAAAAAACCAGGTGATCAGGTAGTGGTGAATCCTTTTGACGTTTCAAGAGGAGGAGACGATACAGCCTCGATGTTAGGTGTGAAGGAAGATGAATTGGACCATGTCTCTGATCAATTTCAATTAACAATTAACGAGGTTAAAGTGATGGAGCCTGCTGATTTAGACCAAGAGTTGTTTGACAAACTTTTTGGAGAAGGCAATGTGAAGTCCGAAGAAGAAATGCGTGAACGTCTCGTTCAGGATATGGGTCAAATGTTCGAAAAAGACAGTGACAAAATCTTGACACGTCGCGTTTCAAACGATTTGTTGGATAAAACAAAAGTGGACTTGCCGGACGAATTTTTAAAACGTTGGATCAAAGCTTCACAAAAAGATCCAATCACGGATGAACAATTGGAGGAGGACTATCCCAACTACCAACGGAGTCTGAAATGGCAGTTGATTCAAAATGATATCTTTAAGAAAAACGATATTAAAATTGAACAAGAGGAAGCGCTCAATTACACGAAGGGACTACTCGTTAATCAATACGCACAGTATGGAATGCCAGCTCCCGGAGAAGAAGAACTGAATCAGGCTGCGCAACAAGTGTTGAGTAATCAAAAAGAGTCACAACAGATTTTTGATATGCTTGCGGAGGATAAAATGACGACGTACTTCAAAGAAACAGTGAAGTTGAAAGAGAACGAAGTTGATTATGATGAATACGTAAAGATTGCTGAGGACAGCAACGCATAATTGGCACAAGAAATAATTAAAAGCCCCTGGTTGTTATCATGACCGGGGTTTTTTATGTTTTAGAGTGTAAGAATATAAATAGCGTTCAAGCCAGTGCACAGGATTAAAAAACGCTTATTCGGCGATAAGAGATTCAAGCTGCTGCCTGAAGACTGAGCTGTTCCAATCGTGAGCTCCAACCGCTTCAATGCGTATGAAGCCCTTGCGATCAATAACGTAGGTGGTAGGAAGACTCGTTGAATTGAGTGAAGGAGGAATTGCTCCCCGCGTTTGATATACCGGGAGTTTAAACGATTTCTGATTGAGCCACTTTTGAAGTAATTGTCGTTTTTCGTTGCTTATGAAATAGAAATCTACGCGTTGTTTAAAATCGTCATAAAGTGCTTGAAGGGATGGCATTTCTGCAATGCACGGCGGACACCAGGTTGCCCAACTATTAATAAGGATAACTTCTCCTTTGGATTGCGAGAGGTTCCTCGGTTCACCCTTTAAATTTTGTAATGACCAATTGAACGGCTCCACACGCTTTTGCTCTGACGTCGATAATTCCTGTGGATTTCCAGCTAATAATTGTTGTACGAAAACTTGTATTGGCTTTCTTACTTGAGGAATCAACAACAATCCGATAAATGCAAAGAACAGGACATCTTTCCATCTTTTTAGCAACCAGGCTTTCATGAGTAGCGATTTAATGTTTTTTTAATCCTCGTCTTTATGCTGTGCCGATTCCAAAACAATTTCATCTTGTATGGATTCATATATTTTGAGGAGTTTTTCTTGATCTTTCGCGTAATAGTCCATGCTTCTTCTGTATCGGCTACTATCGATCTCGTAGTTGTCGAAAATGGAGTCTGCGATCTTCGGCATACGTTTGTAAAACACGTTGACGTTATTGAATTCATTCTTAATTGCCGACTCTACAAACATAATGTCTTTCAACACCATTTTAAATGAATCCTTTTGTATTAAATCGTCCGGCGGAACCTCATTACTCAATTCGTAATCACAAGCGCTGAATGTTGCGAGTATTAAGGGGATTAGAATATAAGTTCTAAACTCCATTAATCAAACCGGTTGAAGGTGAGTCGTTGTCCGCTGCCTTTTTCCTGAATAACTCCATTGTCAAATACAATTTTTCCATTGACAAAAGTTGTGGCAATAGCGTGGGAGAAAGATGTACCCTCAAATGGAGACCATCCACATTTATAAAGAAGTTGTTCCTTATTGACATGCGTTTCACGGGTCGGATCGATCACTACCAGATCGGCAAAATAACCTTCGCGGATGAATCCTCGTTTTTCTACCCCGAATAATGTTGCGGGCGCATGAGCCGTTTTTTCAATAACGCGCTCTTTAGAGATCACACCTTGACGCGCTTTTTCAAATAGCGCGATAAGTGCGTGCTGCACCAACGGACCACCTGAAGGAGCTTTAAAGTAGCTTTGGTCTTTTTCTTCCAAAGTGTGTGGTGCGTGGTCTGTAGCTATAACATCGATACGGTTATCCAGGACAGCTTCCCAAATGGCCGATCGATCTGTGGCTTTTTTAACGGCGGGATTCCACTTGATATGCGTACCTTTTTTTACATAATCTTCTTCAGAAAACCATAAGTGATGGATACACGCCTCAGCGGTGATACGCTTTTTTTCAAGTGGCGTCTTATTCTCAAATAAGTCTAATTCTTTGGCTGTTGAAATGTGCAGCACATGTAAACGAGCGTCGTGTTTTTTTGCCAGGTTTACTGCCAGCGAAGAAGAAAGATAACAAGCCTCCTCACTGCGAATTTCCGGGTGGCATTTAATCGGAACATCTTCACCGTACTTTTTGCGGTACAACTCCATATTCTTGCGAACCGTGCTTTCATCTTCACAATGGGTGGCTATTAACATGGGAACTTCTGAAAATATCTTGTTGAGTGTCGCAGGTTCATCAACCAGCATGTTTCCTGTGCTCGAGCCCATAAAGACCTTTACGCCACAGACCTGTTTAGGATCTGTTTTGAGTACCTCTTCAATATTGTCATTGGAAGCACCCATAAAAAAACTGTAGTTCGCAATGCTGTCTTTGGCCGCAATATCATATTTATCCTGTAATAGATCTTGTGTCAATGCATTGGGAACTGTATTCGGCATTTCCATAAATGAGGTGATACCACCAGCAACCGCAGCGCGGCTCTCTGTAGCAATGTTTGCTTTGTGGGTTAAACCTGGCTCCCGAAAATGCACTTGATCGTCAATACTACCAGGGACCAGGTATTTCCCTTCCAGATTGATAACTGTAGCCTGATCATCTGAAATGTCCTGATCTATTTTAACAATATATTCCTGATCAATTAGAACGTCGCAAACGTTCGTCTGTCCCTCGTTAATAATCGAGGCGTTTTTTAAAAGATATTTCATAATTTCATTTTTCTCATTTTCCAAACACCTAAAAAGGCTTCTTTGAAAATTCCAGTGCTCATTTTAGAGGTACCACGCTGGCGATCAATAAATGTAATGGGCACCTCAACAATGTTAAAACCGTGCTTTTTCACACCATATTTCATACAAATCTGAAAAGCGTAACCTTTGAAAGGAATATTGTGATAGCGCACTTTTTCTAATGCTTTGCGATGGTAGCACTTAAATCCTGCTGTCGTATCCTTGATACCTATAAATAAAATGGAACGCACATAGATGGAAGCGAAATAAGACATCAAAATGCGCATAAGCGGCCAATTTTTAACTTTTCCTCCTTTGCAATAACGAGAACCTATGGCCAATGCTGCATCGTTTTCTACACATGCATTGTAGAGACGGATCAGGTCGTCGGGATTGTGCGAAAAATCAGCATCCATCTCGAAAATATAATCATATGATCGGTCTAAACACCAGTCGAATCCAGCTTTATAGGCAGTTCCTAACCCAGATTTTCCTTCGCGTTCCAGGAGATGAAGTGCATCCGGAAATATCGCTTGTAGTTCCTTCACTTTATTTCCTGTCCCATCGGGAGAATTATCGTCTACAACGAGCATATGAAAATCTTCATCGTAACTGAAAACCTTGCGCACAATACGCTCGATGTTTTCGATCTCATTATATGTTGGAATGATAATTATACTATCCGTCACGACATTCACTTCTAAGATGCTAATATAATTTAAAATTTATTTGATGAAAGCATCTGCGGTGATTTTAAGTTTTTTTATGCTGAAGAAATGAGCTGAATCAATTATTTTCTTCCTTTCTAAACGGGTAATCATTAAATCAGAGCGTTGAGTCGTAATTGAAGGGGGGAATTCGTGGACGTGTTTCGGAAAACGTAAGAAACGTGACATTTCTCACTATTGATATGAATTCATGAATTCTTTCCTCAAAAACAAGCTTTCTTACACTTGATCAACAGTTATAATTCATCAGCTCTCTCCAGTTCATCGAGCGCATTGTGGATTAAGTCGTGTTCGTAGCCGCGCTGAACCAGAAAGCGTTGCACCTTAACTTTCTTTTCAAAAGCATTGCCTTTCTTTTCATTCCATTTTCGTCGTGCCAAATCTTCTAAATGGAGCGTGTATTGATCTTCATCTATGGTGGCCAGTGCTTTATCAATACATCGTGAAGGTATATTTTTTCGCTTGAGGTGCATTTTAATTTTGTTGCGTCCCCATTTTTTGATCTTATACCTACCAGAAACAAAGCTTTCGGCGTATCGTTCTTCATCTAAAAATTGATAAGAAATCAGATGTGCCAGCAGAGCGTTGGTGTCCTCACCATCTAAACCGTAATCGCGAAGTTTTTGATTCACTTCTTGATGACAGCGATCGCGATAAGCACACCAACGTTCGATCTTCTGTTTCACTTCGAGAAAAGAGTATTGTTGCTCTTTTTTCATCAGAGATCAATTACTTTTCCGCTTTTATCTTGAAACGAATACTGTAATAAATGATAGTCTGTTACACCTACGATAGGCACCCATTTCTTGAATTTCAAAAACCATTTCATTTGTTTAGAAACAATTCCTCGCTTAAAGTGTGACTCGATGTAAGGATGTACCCGCAGAGCAACATTGTCTACTTTCCGGTCTGCTAAAAGATAAGTCAAATGGTTCTCCACTTCGTCGGCAAATAAAATACTTGCGCTGATCTCTCCTGTGCCTTCACAAACGGGACATTTTTCAGATGTTTCAATATCTGTTTCCGGGCGCACACGCTGCCGCGTAATTTCAATAACGCCGAAACGCGAAGGAGGAAGAATGTTATGCTTGGCGCGATCAGATTTCATAAAAGCCTTCATCTTATCGAAGAGCGCGCGATTATTGGACTTTTCATGCATGTCAATAAAGTCCACAGCAACAATACCACCCATGTCGCGCAACTGCAGGACACGAGCTAATTCTTCGGCTGCTTCGAGGTTTGTTGCAAGTGCGTTACTCTCCTGACCCTTAGCGTCCTTTCTGTTACCGCTATTGACATCGACCACGTGCATGGCTTCAGTGTGTTCAATAATCAAATAACCACCACTGGGAAGGGGCACCTTTTTGCCAAAAAGCGTTTTGATTTGTTTGTTGATGCCAAAGCGCTCAAAAATTGACAACTTGCCACTGTATTTTTTCAATATTTTTTCGCGACCAGGGGCGATGCTCTCGATATAGTTTTTTAACTGATCGTGCAGCGCCTCATCATTCACGTGAATTTTCGTGAAGTCGGCATTGAGTAAATCGCGCAAAAGAGAAGAAGCCTTGTTAAGCTCTCCCAGTATTCTACGGGGAGGTTTGGAGTTCTGCAAGTTACCGTGCAGTTTTTTCCATTTGTCGAGCAGGTTTTTTAAATCCTGATCGAGCTGTTCAATTTTTTTATCTTTCGCTACTGTCCGAATGATTATCCCAAAATTTTTGGGTTTAACACTCTTCATAATATCGCGTAACCGATCGCGTTCTTCGTGATCCTTTATTTTTTGCGAGATCGAAACTTTATTCGAAAAAGGAACTAAAACCAAATACCTGCCGGCGAGGGTAACTTCTGCACTCAGGCGAGGACCCTTGCTGGATATCGGTTCTTTCGCTACTTGAACCATTATATGCTGAGAAGAAGAGACGACATCAGCAATTTTCCCATCTTTGGGAATGTCTTCTTCTGATTTAAAGTATAATAGATCGGCAACATTTTGTTTGCCTTGCAATGTGCGTTGGGTAAACTTATTGAGCGACTGGAACTGAGGTCCGAGGTCCAGGTAATGCAAAAAAGCATCTTTTTCGTATCCTACGTCAACGAAACATGCGTTCAAACTAGGTACGACCTTCCGAACTTTGCCGTGATAAATATCACCTACAGCAAAGTTGGATTCGCCACTTTCCTCATGGAGTTCAATAAGTTTCCCGTTTTTTAGTAGTGCAAGCCAAACACTCCCTTTGCGGGAGTCAACTACTAATTCGTAATTCACGGGAGCCGTATTTTAATTTATAAATGCAAATGACTCAGCAGATTCACCGCTAAGTCCATTTGCGTGCCTTTCACTGAAAAAAGTGTTATTTCTTCTTCTTGTGACGATTTTTTCTTAAACGCTTCTTACGTTTGTGCGTTGACATCTTGTGTCTCTTTTTCTTTTTACCACTTGGCATAATACTATATTTTAAATGTTAATATTCTGATATTTTATTGCTTTTCTAATAAAAAAGCACCCCTGATGTAAAATCAGGAGTGCAAAGATACAAATAACTTTAATAAGTCCCAAAAATGTTGGGTATCGAATTACTTTACTTTTACGTTTTCTTTTACGTCTTCAACAAATGTCTTTGCGGGTTTAAATGACGGAATGTTGTGTGCCGGTATAATAATCGTCGTGTTTTTAGAAATATTTCGACCTGTTTTTTCAGCTCTTTCCTTTACGACAAAACTACCAAAACCGCGCAAGTAAACATTTTCACCTTTCGTTAATGAACCTTTAACAGTTTTCATGAAGGTCTCAACTGTCTTCTGAACTTCATTTTTCTCTAATCCTACCTCTTCAGCGATTTCAGCAACAATATCTGCTTTAGTCATATCAATAAATAATTTATATTTAACAACAATGTGATTTTCAATTACAAAGGTAGTCAGCTTATTCCTTTTAACTTTGCCCTTTGACGGATAAACTTTAAAATTTTACCCTAATGCACGATTTTTCTCTATTAATTCGGTCCTGGTATCGACAAAATGGTCGCTCCTTACCCTGGAGGGAGACAACAAACCCTTATTTGATATGGTTGTCGGAGGTAATTCTTCAGCAAACACGCGTTGATCAGGGTCAATCTTACTATGAAAAATTCTTAAAACATTACCCAAGGGTTCAGGATTTAGCTCGAGCTTCGCAAGAGGAAGTGCTCAATGATTGGCAAGGATTGGGTTATTACAGTCGTGCAAGGAATCTTCATTTCGCTGCTCATCAAATCGTCGATGATTTTAACGGAGAATTCCCTGATACCTATAAAGCAATTAAGTCGCTCAAAGGAGTAGGGGATTACACCGCTGCTGCTGTTGCGTCATTTGCTTTTAACCTTCCGTATGCCGTAGTTGACGGAAATGTATATCGTGTGTTGTCGCGCTATTTTGCAGATGCAACACCCATCGATACGACACATGGGAAAAAGTTGTTTGCGGCCTACGCCCAGGAACTACTGCCAAAAGATGATCCGGCATCATTTAACCAAGCTATTATGGAGTTGGGTGCACTCGTATGCAGGCCGAAATCTCCCGATTGCAATCATTGCCCTGTACAACAAAATTGTTCGGCTTATCGAGAAGGACAGGAGCATGCCTATCCTGTAAAATCAAAGCGAACGAAAGTGGAGGTTCGTTATTTCCATTATTTGATCGCAGCAGATCACGAAGTACAGATCGAAAAAAGAAATGCGAAAGGAATTTGGCAGAATATGTATCAGTTCCCGCTGTTAGAATTGAAAGATCAGCTGTCAGAATCGGCTCTCAGGAATTATATCAGTGAAAATTTTGAGGTTGAACTGGTGGATCGCATCGCTGAGTGTAAATACATCTTGAGCCATCGAAAAATATACGCCACCTTTTGGCGTGTGGATAGGCGTGTGACAACGGGAGATAACTATACTACTATAGCTGTCGAAAAGATTGATGATTATCCACTTCCCCGTTTAATTCATCGTTTCTTAGAAGAAAATAATACCTTTTACCAAGCGCATATCAATAAAAAATAATCGGGCAAGAACGATTTACTTTCTATAATTTTGTCTTACATTTGTTATATGGCAGGTAGTATTAATAAAGTAATTTTAATCGGTAATTTAGGAAAAGATCCTGAAGTTCGTGCACTCGAGAATGGTACAAAATTGGTACGTTTTCCGATTGCTACATCTGAATCGTTCACGGATAAAACAACGGGTGAAAGACGAGAGATTACGGACTGGCATAATATTGTCATTTGGCGTGGTCTTGCGGAAGTAGCTGAGAAATACCTGTCCAAAGGGCAAAAAGTTTACATCGAAGGTAAATTGAAAACGCGTTCCTGGCAAGATGACGCTGGGATTACGAAATATACGACCGAAGTTGTGGCAGATAACATGACGATGCTCACACCCAAATCAGAGAATCCCACTGCTCAGTCTACGCCGAACTATTCGAAAGAAGACACGCCTCAAAAACCTGCTCCGATGGAAGGGAACCTGTCGGATGAAGATGATGATGATTTGCCATTTTAAAACGGTTTTTAATGGATGATCCTGAACATTTGAGTTTATCTTTAATGAGTCTTGGTGGCGGTTTAGATGCTGGATTTTGGATCTCGCTGGCTGTCTTAGTATTGCTCTTGATTTTATCAGCCCTGGTATCTGGTTCTGAGGTGGCATTTTTCTCCTTATCTCCGGAAGAGCGGGAGGAGCTTGATCAAAAATCGGATGCTTCATCGGATGTAGCGATTGAATTACTTAAGCATCCGAAGAATCTATTGGCTACTATTCTGGTCGTTAATAATTTCGTAAATGTTGGTATCGTAATTTTGGCGAGTTATCTCTTTTCAATCATTTACCCTCCTGTTGAAGGCCAAATTGATTATTTGCGATCTGCAATTGAAATAGGAGGGATTACCTTTATTATCTTGTTGATTGGAGAAGTGATTCCGAAAATTTATGCCAACCGCAATAGTTTGAGTTTGGTAAATATCATGTCAACGCCATTAAATATTTCGGGTAAAATACCTCCTTTCTCGTGGTTGCGCTCTTTTTTGGTGAATGGGACAGAAATTGTGTTGAGATACGCGCGAAAACGCCAGTTAGATGTGTCTTCAGACGACCTTGAGAATGCTATCGCACTTACCCGAGAGCAAGATACACCTCCTGACGAACAACGAATTTTAGAAGGAATTGTGAAGTTTGGGAACACGGATGTACGTCAAATTATGCGTTCTCGGGTCGACACCGTTGCTGTGGATGAAGATACACCTTTCAATGAATTGGTCGAAGTTATTCTGGAGTCGGGTTATTCCCGAATTCCGGTTTACAAAGAAACTTTTGATGAAGTCGTAGGTATTTTGTTTGTGAAAGATTTACTCCAACATCTCGATGAAAAAGATGATTTTAAGTGGAATGCCTTGATTCGTCCGCCACTATTTGTTCCTGAGAATAAAAAAATTGATGACTTACTTAAAGAATTTCAGGAATTGAAAATGCACATGGCTGTCGTAGTTGACGAATATGGAGGAGCCTCTGGAGTAGTGACGCTTGAAGATGTATTGGAGGAAATTGTCGGTGAGATCACAGATGAATTTGATGACGACGATATTGTCTACACGAAAGTAGATGAACAGACATTTGTTTTTGAGGGAAAGACGCCACTGGTGGATATGTATAAAGTATTGGAGGTTGATGGTAAAGAATTTGAAAGTAGTAAAGGTGAATCCGATTCAATTGCTGGTTTTCTGATTGAGCAGGCTGGAAAAATTCTACGCAACAATGAATCTATTATATTCAATCAGTTGAAATTTATTGTCGAATCCTCGGATAAAAAAAGGGTAAAATTGGTTAAAATTATAAAATTACCAAAAGATGAAGAAGAGTAAATGGTCACTCATAGTGCTTGTTGTTTGGGCTATTGGTTGTACAGATAATGAGAACTTTGTTCCCAAACCATCAACTTATCTCGAACTGAATTTACCTTCAAGAGAATATGAAGAATACAGGGATACTTGTGGATTTCACTTTTCAAAACCCACTTATTTTGATGTGGAGCAGGTACAACCGTCTTCTTGTAACCGAGATATTACTTTTGGAGATTTAAACGGTACGCTTCATCTCAGCGCCATAGAAATGGATACGACACTGGCGGCTTATGTCAATTACGCTATTGATAAAGTAGGAGAACATAAGATCAAGGCTACGGCGATTTACGATACCAACATTGTGCGCCCGGAAGATCGGGTGTACGGAACTTTCTTTGAATTGCAGGGAAATGTTGCATCCCCTTTTCAATTTTACGTCACGGACAGTACTCAACATTTCTATAGCGGTGTCGTTTACTTTAATTCACGACCGAATTATGATTCGATCAAACCCACGCTTAATTTTGTTAGAAAAGATCTGCTAGAGTTGATGAACACAATCGATTGGTCGAATTAACCGTTTATCCTTCTATTCGAGTCGTTGACAAATGAATAGCGCTTTTTTCACTCTTTTTTCTTATATTTCTTTAAAATACATTTCTTATGAAGCAGCTATTATTCCTTTTCATTTTTATCATACCTACCCTTTTAATGGGGCAAGAACGTTATTCCAGAGCAAAAGTATGGGCAAAGACCCACGAATTACAGGAGTTGTCTCAATTAGGCTTGGCTGTTGATCATGCCGCAATGAAAAAGAACACCTATGTCATTAGTGACTTTTCGGCCTCAACTCTTGAGCGGGTGCGCGATGCAGGATTTAAAGTGGATATTCTTATTGAAGATGTCAAAGCTTATTATACCTCTGAAGCTTATCAGAATCAAGGGTTGACGAAGAATGTAGCTTGTGACAATAACAACCAATCTGGTTTTGACCCATCGGTTCCGAACAATTTTCAGCTCGGTTCTATGGCAGGGTATTTCACATACCAGGAGTTTATCAACGAGATTGACGCGATGGCCGCACAATATCCAAACTTAATTACTCAAAAAGCGGCTGTTTCCGATACTTTATCCCACGAGAATCGCCCGATTTACTACCTGAAGCTTTCAGATGACCCTGGCACAAATCAGGGAAAACCGCGGATACTCTATTCATCCATACATCATGCCCGTGAACCAGGTTCTTTATCGGAAACGCTGTTTTTTATGTGGTATTTACTGGAAAATTACGGTACGGATCCTGAAGTGACTTATTTGGTGGATAACCTTGAAATATTCTTCGTGCCTATGGTGAATCCTGATGGTTACATTCACAATGTAGTAAATGATCCCAACGGGGGCGGTATGCACCGGAAAAATAAAAATCCAGCAGTAGGTTCTACTAATCCAGGAGTAGATTTGAACAGAAATTATTCATATCAGTGGAATACAACAGGTGTGAGCAATGATCCCAATAATGATACATATCCTGGTACATCAGCATTTTCTGAACCAGAAACCAAAAATATGAAGAAAATTGCGGAGAATTGGGGGGTGTCATTTGCTATGAATGCACATACTTATAGTGGTTTGATGCTCTATCCAATTGGAGCAACGAACGGCGAATTTGCCGCGGATGATTCTTATTTCAATGCAATCTCGAGTCATATAATCGAGTTTAGTGGATATGATGCATTAAAGGCCTCAGATTTATATCCCGCATCTGGAGATTCTGACGATTATATGTATAAGGAAGAATCTATCTTTGCAATGACTCCAGAAGTGGGTTATGATGGGTTTTGGGCTCCACAAAGTCAAATTATTGAGGATAATATTGATATGCTGTATTCGAACATCAAGGCAGCACATTTACCGTTGATTTATGGTGTAACTGCGAACCTTGATCTCGCTCCTACGATAGATAGTGTTTCGGGCGATTTTAATTTTGAAATTCAGCGTCTGGGTCAACAAAGTGGCCCTTTAACAGTAAGTATTGATCCGATTAACGGAATTCAATCAGTTGGAAATGCCATGACATTTAATTTGTTGATAGAAGAAATACAGACCGGAGCGATCAGTTATCAACTTGCGAATGGAATACAATATGGCGATGAGATCAAATATGCTATTGTAACTGATAATGGACTTTGGCAAAACCGCGATACGATTACAAAAACTTACGGAACGGCGACACTTCAATTCTCAGATCCAGCAGCGAACCTGGATAACTGGACGGGAAACTGGGCGCTGACTAATGAGGATTTTTATTCCCCTGATTTTTCATTCACGGATAGTCCGAATCAATCGTATGGCAATAATGAGTTCAACTCGTATCAATTTGAGGATACAATAGACCTGACAAATGCGAGTGCTGGTGCTATACGTTTTCGCGCAAAATGGGCGATTGAAGCTAATTTTGATTATGTACAGTTTCAGGTTTCGACAGATTATGGAAACACATGGGAGGCGCAGTGTGGAACATATACGAATGCCGGAGTTCAGAATAATGGCAACCCACAGCCCGTGGGAGAGCCCTTATACGATGGGACACAGCAAGACTGGGTGCTGGAAAGTATAGATTTGAGCGACTACCTGGGTGATGAAATTATGGTACGCTTCTTACTTGTGTCTGATAATTATGTTCAAGAAGCTGGGTTTTTCTTTGATGATTTTGAAATTATGTTTGATAAAAATACCGATGCGTCACTTTCAAATCAACTGATATCAGCTTTCAAGGTTTTCCCCAATCCTGCAAATCAGTACGTGAAAGTTTCATTTCAAGAGCAGGTACGTAACGGGACAATTGCGGTGCATACAGTTACAGGTGAGCGTATTTACGAAAAATCGATTCAGCAAAACACGAAACTCATCGAACTCAATGTTCAAAGCTGGAAAGCAGGCGTATATTTTGTAACCTTTGAAAAAGGTAATCACGCTTCTTCTCCTCAGCGAATCGTAATCACGAGATAGTAGCTCTTGGTGTGTTATCCGAGATGTTGATTTATTTTTGAGCAAGTGAGTATCGGCTGACACCAATAGTTGGAGAAGCTTTTTGATGATCAGGATTCCAGACGTAAACCGAATACGTGACCGCTCCATTTCTGTTCATTAAAGAGGGGACTATAAAAAAATAAGGGTATTGGTTTGTGGCTTCTACCGATTCCCAATAGACTTTTTCGTTGTTTTTGTTGTAGGCTGCTAAAACGATATGCTGACGATCCTTGAATAATTCTCGCTCCGTGTCGATTTTTAATAGGACTGCCATTTTAGGTAGTGGTGCGCGATCGATTAAATTGGTAAATTCCTCTTCAAGTTCATAACCACGTTGATTTATTACTCGCTGACTCGTTAAGGATACTCCTTGTTGTATGCGCCTGAAGAAAAAGCAAAGTTCGAGGTGGTCACTTTGTATAACTGCAGGATCTTTCTCAAAAGCATGGAACATATCGGAAGCATTGTTGGGTGTCCATAATTGCTTGTCCCTGAAATCCGAAAACGCTTGAGTTCCTCGATTAAACGGAGATGAAATTCCGTAATTCTCCTTTTTGGCGCTATTTACATCTTGGTCGGTCGGATCTGATATGATTTTGAATATCGACGTATTGAAGTAGTTTTTTGCCATGGAATGGGGGATTTCTTCTGGAATTTCTATCATGTAGGACACACCCTGTAATGCACTGGAAATAGATTGGGCAACCAATTTTACAAGGGAAAGGGTATCCATTTTGCGATAATGATATGGATTCATCAATACCTTCAGATCGAGAGATAACTCCTTATTTGAGCATCGTGGTCGATTGAGCATCAGGTGACCAAAATCGTTGAGTTTGATGAGTGAGTTGTCGAATCTACACTGACTAATAGCTATAATCGTTGAATCGTGGAGTGCGGCAAATTGAAGTGTGTCTTTCTGGCAAGTTGGGATTGTGTGGTCGTGGAAAAGCCAAAGTGTGGAGTCCTTGCTCATTTGAATATCGATCTCACTACCATCGAGTAGTTCTAAGGCGCGATTTACTCCCTTCCAGCTGTTTTCATGAAAACCAGGATTATCATTTTTGCCGATGGGACCATTGCCTTTATGTCCTAAAAAGAGCGTATGTTTGGGAACCAATTTTTGAATGGTGCTTACGGGAGGTTGTTCAGAATGCTGTGTACATTTTACCAGTACAATAACGCCTATTGCGCTTAATAAAAGTAGCGTACTAAGGGAGCCCCTGGATAGAAAATGTTTCAAAATGGACATGATGTTCACGGTTTACTGCATTTTTATTCCAAAAATAGACTTTTATACGATCTTGAGGTTGAATTGAATAGTGAAGATTTTCCTTGAATATTTTTTGCCATCGTTGCTTTTCACCGAGTTGCTCATCTGTATTTATTTCGATGCGTTCCCAAATGTAATTTTCTCCATCACGCGAAAAAGCAACAATAAAAATCGGCTGTACGGTATCGTTAGTTCTCCAGTTTTTATCCGTCTTAAACGTTAGCGAAAGTTCTATGCCTTCGTAATCTTTTAGGATTTTGACATCGGCGCAATTAACGAAGTCAGTACTGTCATTAAACTGAAGGTCACTGTCTTCACGACTATGGATGAACTCCTTCGATTTAAATGTTGGTGTAATACGTTGATGGAGGACGGTTTCCTTATGCAGCTTAACGAGTCCTTGCCGAAGTTCTGACAATCGCTTTTCTTTTGCTGCAGAAAGTTGACCAGGTTGAAGTTGAAGCTGTTCTCCAACTTTGTAAATGGTGTTACCCGATATGAAGTAATTGTTGTGCAATAGTTCGTTCATCTTCCTGTTGTTCCGCATCATGACACATGTTTTTGATTGTTGGAATGTGCGCGAGGTATCTAGCGTTGATCCGAGCCAGCTTACAGACTTCATGGCTTCGAATGAATAGTTGTGGGCAATGAGGTTGTGCAGTGAAGGGGCGATGTTTAAATGAGTATTAACAGAGCGAATGTGCTTGTTTCGTTTGAGCAGCGGTGAATAAATCATAAGTGGAGAACGGTATTTTTCCAGTGGATTGTTTTGAGGTATATCACCCATCATGTGATCACCCAGGATGATATAAATGGTATTGGAATGTGCCTCGCGTGATTGTTGTTGCTTAAAATACCACTGGAGAGCATCATCGGTGTAAAGAAATGTTGAAAAACATTGTACGTATTTTCGATGCTTTTCTTTAAGACGAGGAGCCACGTCAGCCTGAGCGATCATTTCTTTGACGCGTTGCTTATAGAATGCCTGATGGTCTACTATAAATGGATAGTGCATGGATAGCGTTAGTATAACATCGAGAGTGGGAGCGTCGATATTCAAACTGTCTTTTGTGTTGAAGACTTCCTTCAGGAGTTCTCGATCGCCGATACCGAAGGGGACGGGGTCTATACTTGTTTTTTTGCCAGTACCTTCGTAATTGTATTCTTCACGGTCGTAAATATGCGAAAATCCCTGATCGTTCATGAATAAATCCATATAGTCGAAGCGCGCATGACCTCCGTAATAAAAGGTGCCTTCGTATCCATTTTTGAATAGCCACTGAGGAAGTGTGCGCGTGTTGGGGTAACCGTTTCGTTGATGTGTAAATCCTTTGGGCCCGTGAGGAAGTGAGCCTAAGATAGATGGAAGTACTGCGAATGTGCGTTCGCCTGTGGCCAGCGTATTTTTAAAATAAAGCGAATGTTGAGCCAAAGAATCTAAAAATGGGGTATAGCTGATCTCGTCAGCTTCATTTCCACTAAAAGAAGAGGACAAACTTTCAACAATGATAAATACCAAGTGAGGAGGTGTTTTTTTGAGCTCGAAAAATGGCGATAAAGGGTCTGTTGCTGGATTTTTATGTAAGAAAGGATAATTTTTTGATTGATAATTTCTAGCGATACTTTGTTGAACAGTTTGTGTCGCCTTTTGAAATGATTGAGGTGTTGTTGGAGCGCGTTCTTGAAAAGAGGTAATGAAAAAATAGGTTTTATTTTGTATGAGCTTCGTATACGCGTGTTGATCATTTGAGGTTTGAACACCTAAAAATAGACTGGCAATTGCAAAAATGCCGATAATTGCAGAAGATATCCAGATGATGTTGCGATTTCTAAACCATTTGGTTAAAAGAAAGTAAGCAGCGACTGGTAAAGGGAGCAGCAAGTAATACCATCGAAATACAACAAAATCAGAAGAAATGAGCTCTACTTGATTCCAATCAAAGGCAAATAATGTGGCGTCCAGTGGTACAAGTGTAATCGTAAAGTAGAATAGCGATACGAAATCAAATAGTGCTGTAACGACAAAGATTACATTTGTTAAGTAATGCAACCATTTTCCATAAAGAAGAAAGTAGATCGGAGCGAGAAGTAGTGCAACAATACTGCTAAATAGTAATGTATTCAAAACACCGTAAGACCAAACCTCCCAGGGATCATCTATGAAATGAATCGATTCAACGATGAAAACACCGATGGACCAGGAAACGATTAGCGTAATCGTCCAGGCCAGATATTTTGTAACTAGTGATTGAAAGCGTTGTTTCATGGATACTCCTTTCAATCAACGAAGATAGTAGAATTCTCAGAATTCAAGCTCGCGATATAGACGGTATCTGTATCGCGAGCTATTGGGTTACCAAACAAACTCGTAAGGAAGCCGTGCTTGAATTCCGGTAAAGTTTTCTATTTCTTTGACCTTTTCGTAGAGTGCACGGAGTTCTCTCGGTGTCGTTGCTTGTTCTTTGTCACTTTCTTCTAACGATTCTAGTATTTCCATCCATGGCTCTTTTTCTACTTTTGGGAAGTACTGAATAACAGGGGATTCGATGTTCGTAGATGATATGGCGTAGTTAATTGCATCATTGAGGCCCCCAAGTGTATCGACTAACCCAATTTCAAGGGCATCTTTACCTGTCCATACACGCCCTCTTGCAATCGTATTCACATCATCTTTCTTCATATTTCGACCAGCTGCCACGCGTTCTAAAAATTGATCGTAAATAAAATCAACTTCTTCCTGGATAATGGCGTATTCTTCATCTGACAATTTTTCATTTGTACTGAGAATCGCGTGTTTGTTCGTGCTCACACGGTCGAAACTGAGTCCTAATTTGTTTTCTAACATGGCTCCAGTGTAAGGGATGACACCGAAAACACCAATAGAGCCCGTAATTGTTGTAGATTCCGCGAAAATTGTATCAGCTGCCGCAGCGATGTAATAACCACCCGAAGCAGCTACGTCTCCCATAGAAACGATCACCTTTTTCTTCTCACGTGCCAATTTTACTTCACGCCAGATTTCGTCACTAGCAAGCGCACTTCCTCCAGGGCTGTTTACTCGAAATACGATCGTTTTGATGGATTCATCCTTTCGGGCTTTTCGTAATAATTTAGTAATATTCTCACTACTTAACCCTTCGCCTTTAACGACTACGGGGCCTTCGGCGACAATAACTGCAACATTTGCTTTTTTTCCGTTCGCAATTTTTTGATTGTTTAAGAATTTTTTGCTCGCATATTTTTCAAAAGCTTTGAAATTAATGTCATCCGGATTTTCGATCGAAAGTTTTTCTGCGATCAAAGCAATAACTTCATCGCGATATTTTACCTCGTCAATCATATCGTATTCTACGGCATCGCTCACGCGACGTACCCATCCGCTATCAGCAATGGCATTCAATCGATTGGCGTCTACTGTTTTGTTCTCAGCAATATCAGTGCGCAAATCACTCCAGATAGAGTTGAGATAACGGGTTACTTGTAATCGACTGGAATCACTCATTTCAGTTAGGAAATACGGTTCAACAGCACTTTTAAAATGATTGTCTGAACCACGTACCACCTGCATTTCCAAATCAAGCTTGTCAAATAAGCCTTTGTAGAACATTAATTCTGTTCCCAGACCTAAAAATTCAAACATTGAAGAAGGAAATCCATAATTTTCATTAGCAGCAGATGCGATGTAATATTGTTTGAGACTAACCGCTTCACCGCTGTGGTACGCCACTACAAATTTGTCCTGATCTTGAAACCGTTGAATCGCTTTCCGTATTTCGGAAGCTGTGGCATATCCGCATCGCGCATTTTCCAGCTCAATAAAAACACCTTTAATCCGATCGTCTTCTGCCGCATTTTCCAGCCCGTATAATATGTCTGCGAGTCCCGTTTTATTAATAAAACTCAAAGAACTTGGACTGATTTCTGACTGGCTGAGTTCTCCAATATCCCCTTTGAGCTGAAGGTGTAAAACAGCTTTTTCTCCCACGGTGTATTGTGGAGCGCTACCCATAAGACTACCAATGGTGATAGCGATAACGGTTCCTATGATTATGAGAATTACGATGCTTGCAGTTAGGCTTGGCCAAAAAACGCGGCCAAATGAAATTTTCTTCTTCGTCATATAATGTTATTTGTCATCCCTTCATCAGAATTAACTCATGCGCTCAATTACTTTGCACAGCGATCATTTTCTAATGTTGAGTATGTTACTATTTTTGTAAGCCAAAAGTATTAAAAATCCCGCTTTTAGCATTTAAGAATAACATAAAAGGGAGGATAATTACGTGATTGGTATAAATGAATTATAAAGTTACCAGATGGGCCTTTTTTAGTCTTGGCAGTAATCAGGGCGATCGACTGGAGTTGCTTCGGTCTGCGGGACGCGGAATTTGCGAATGGTCGCTTGAAGAACCGCTTGTTTCTCCCGTCTTTGAAACACCACCATGGGGGTTTGATAGTGATGAGTCCTTTTTAAATTGCTGTGTGGGGATTACCACCAGGAAAGATCCGCGGGAATTGTTGGGAATGGCACTGCAACTCGAGGATGACCTAGGAAGAACACGCAAAACCACGTCAACGGGTTATACATCACGATGTATAGATATTGATTTGCTATACGTTGGTGATGAGATTGTTGATAACCCGCCAGCTATTTTGTTACCGCACCCCAGGGTTGATCAAAGAAAATTTGTGTTGGAACCCCTGGAGTTAATTGCTCCAAACTTCGTTGATCCTCTGAAGAACAAGACGATAAGAGTTTTGTTGGATGAGCTGAAAGACGATTCAAAAACGATGGTATACGAGGAGAAATTATTAACAATTTTGTAATTCGTGGTGAACTTCTTTCAAGAGCTAAAAAAAATAGTTATTATTGCAAACGATAAATAGGTAAGAATTAATAACATGATAATGAAAAGAAAAGGTATCAAAGGTTTAGCATTCATTGCTGCGGCTGGTTTGTTAACTACGAGTTGTGATCTTCTTAAAGATGTCGACTATGCTGTGACACCAGACCCACTTGAAATGCACGGAGACAGTGTAAAAGTAAAAGTAGATATTACCCTTCCGGAAAAGGGGATACACAAAAAAGCGTATGCTGAAATAACTCCTGCTTTAGGGACACATGCATTAAAGCCAGTAACTATTGTTGGTGAAAAAGCAACAGCAAATGGAACCGTTGTTCCTTACAAATCAGGTGGTAAAGTAGTATATGAGGATGTTATTGCCTATGCGCCGGATATGGAAGTTTCTGAACTTTCTGTTACCGGAAAGATTTATAAAAAAGGTAAGGAGAAAGGAAAAATCGATAAGACCAAAATTGCTGATGCTACAGTCATTACGCCGTTAATGGTAGCGAAAGATTTTCGTGTAATATACGCTTCTGATCAATTTCAGCGTGTAACGAAGGAACAGCAATTGGCTGATATTCATTATCTCAAGGGACGTTCTAAGGTGCGTTACTCTGAAATGCGTGATGATGATATCGCTTCTCTAGATAGCTTTTTAACAGTAGCTCAAGAGAATCCGAAAGTTGATGTTACTGGTATCACGATCACTGGTTTTGCTTCAATTGAAGGTGAAGAGGATAAAAATAATTCCCTTTCACAAGACCGTTCGAACGCTGCTAAATCATCAGTAATGAAAGTTGCTGGTCGTAAAAAAGTAGCTAACGAAAAAGCACAGGAAGAAGGGACGTTCAACACTATAGCAAAAGGTGAGGATTTTAAAGGATTCAAAAGAGCGTTGAAAGATGCAGATATGGATGAAGGCGATAAAGACGCTATTATGCAAGTACTTAAAATGCAGAAAACACCTGCTGCTCGTGAGCAAGCGATTCGCGATTTAAGCACTTATCTTTATTTAGATAACAACGTATTCCCTGCACAGCGTCGTGCTGAAATCGTTGTGAACTACGATTTAACTGGTTTTTCGGATGAAGAATTGAAAGATTTGTCCAAATCAAATATCGATACGTTGACGGTAGAGGAAATTCTATTTACCGCTACATTGACAGATGATTTGAACGAGAAGTTACGTCTCTACAACGAGGCGACGCGCTTGTATCCAGAGGATCACCGTCCAGTGAACAACGCTGGAGCTGTACTATATATGCAAAATAAGCTTACAGAGGCAAAATCTAAATTTGAAAAAGCAAATGGTATCAAAGAAAACGCTATTTCTAAAAACAACCTCGCAGCAATTGCTGGAGTAAATGGAAAACGCGATGATGCTAAAGCGCTTTTATCAGAAGCTGATGGTGCTGGAAGTGAAGTTGATTATAACATGGGAGTCTTGAATATTCAGGATGGTGCTTATGATGATGCTTTATCGAATTTCGGTAGTGAAGCTTCTTTTAACAAAGCACTAACTGAATTGTTGAACGAAGATGTAGCTGCGGCTAAATCAACAATTGATGAAGCTCCTGCGGCTGAAACTGCTAAGGGATATTATTTGAAAGCTATTGCTGCTGCGCGTCAGGACAATCTTCAAGATATCGTTTCTAACTTGAAAAGTGCATTTGCGAAAGATGCATCACTCAAGTCAAAGGCATCGAAAGATCGCGAATTCATTAAATACATGGATAACGCTTCGTTCTCGTCTATTGTTAAATAGATGCAGTTCGATAATTGAAAATTCATAATACCGAAAAAGGGCGCACGTGTTGCGTCCTTTTTTGTTCTATAGCTTTCGACAGGTTAGAATATGTTATGTTGTGATGATTAATGTTTTTTTGGCATGGTTCAACCGGGCAGGAGTTCTGGTCTGGGTGAGCAAAGGTATGGCTTCAACGGCATGGAAAAAGACGATGAAGTTAAAGGGGAAGGAAACTCTTATACAACGGAGTATAGACAGTACGATCCACGAATTGCTCGTTGGACTTCAAGAGATCCAAAATTTAAAAACTTCCCTTGGCAATCTCCTTACGTTGCATTTGATAATAACCCGATTGTTAATGTTGACCCTAAAGGAGCAGCAGCTGAGAGTGCGGGAGGTGGTGGTGATAAAATCACCAAGTTAACGAACAGGAAAAGGAAACTTGAAGACAGACAAAAAAGTAATAATTATGGTCCTATTAGAAATGCTGTTTTAAATACAAGAATAAATATTCTTGATAAAAGAATAGAAAGGAAAACCTCTTTATACCCTAATGAAAATGGATCAGGTTCAATGATACCAAGAGCCAAAGGCGATCTCGACGGAGAACATGGTGGTGGTTCAGGAGAGTATGGTACTCCGGATGGAACGATAAAGGAAGAAGTAGTGGATGCAAGTCCTGAGCTTAAGCAATTCGGATATAGAGTTCCGATTGTAAAAGATGGTAGTGTAGAAATATTAGAAATTGGAAGTCCAGAAACCATCGAGGATGCAAATGGAAATAGAGCCATTATTCCTGTATGGAAAGAGAATAATGTTGGTCAAGAAAAAGGTTCGCCTGTGAAAATAGAAGGAAATAACATTGTTGACCCAGATGGGAATGTACTATTTTCACTTCCCAAGGGCGTTAGTGCAAATGATGGTTTTTTCAAACCAGGTGAAGTTGTAAGTACTGTCAATAAAGATGGGAGTAGAACTCATCTTGGTCTAGCCACAGAAACAACCGTTCAAAGGACATTTGTAAAAAATTTATATGATGCAAGTGGAAAATTTGTAGGTCCCAAAGGTATCCGACCTGCAAATATTACAGAAGAGGTAATTGAACTGAATCCTTAGGAATATGACATACTTTAAATTTACTTTATTTCTTTTAATGGTTTCTTGCTTCTCTTTTTCTCAAAAAGAGAAAAGCACCGTCGTTTTATATCGATCGCTTGGCGGAGCAAAAGTGACAACTTGCGATAGCCTATCTTTTCAAGATAGGTATATGAATTCTGAATTTTATATTGATTCGATTTCAGGCGAACCCTTTACAGGAATTATAACCCGTTATATAAATGATTTTAATTCGGATCCTTTAGACTCTTTGCAAGTTGTCAATGGAGTACTTAACGGTCTTCAGAAAATGTACCTTACTAATAATGATATTGAAACAAAATTACTCTCTGTCAAATTTTTAGATCAAAATGCTAAGACACGAATTTCAACGAATTTTGATCGAGTAAAAACAACTCATATAGGCTTCTATGATTTTGAAGGTCACTTAAGAAGATATCATGTCAAGTTTAAAAAGAATAAAATACGAGTTCGTCTTAAACGTACTTTATTTACGAGTGAAGGTATTAAAAAAGAGAGAAAGTGTATGAAGTTTAAAGAGTATTCGGATTTCAGAGAGTATTTAAAAAGATTTCATATTTATGATGAATGTAAAGAAATGGGTATTCTATATGAAGAATTCGTTGAGCCAATGATTTGTGATCCATGCTAATACCCAGCTTCGCTGCAGTTGCACTGCTGTGCTTTACTTAAGATCAATTCACTCCACCCAATTTTCATCAGGATCTTTGTGCGTACAAATCACAATCCATGTCCATCCCTATTATCAACAAAAACAATAAGTTCAACGGAGCTTTTATGAATTCTGTAAATGAGTGAAACATTTTTATGAATGACGCATTTACGGAGTTTTGATTTTTTAGAGACTTGATATATTTTAGGATTATTTTTAAGCTGCTGAACAGCAATTTCTACTTTTCTGTCAAAAGAGAGTGCAGTTTCAATGTTCCAGCGATCAATAAGCTGTAAAGTAACAGCTTCAAAAGTATCTAAAGCTTTAGGTGTCCAGTTTATGGAGTATTCTTGTATTTGCTTAGCCATGCTTTTCAAAGAAATTATCAATTCTTTTTCGAGCTTCTTTGTGGTCAATTAAATTACTATTATCAGCCTGTTGCACACCTTCCTCAATATCTTTCTTAGAGGAATCACTTAGTTCATCCCACCAGTCGCTGTTTTTTGTTTGTAACTGTCTACAATAAGACTGTATTTTATTTAAAACTTCAAGATCATCTGTTTCTACGATAAGCTTATGTAACTGGTTTTTTAATTCTGCTGTATTCATGATACCAACTGTATATTATTTTGAATGATCTTTAATTCAAAGATATAACTTTTTTGCAAAAGAAAAAAGCTGTAATTTCTTAATAAATGCTTTGCAATACTCCTCCCTGAACTACCGCGAGATTGCCTGTCCAACAGCAGGTGGGCATCTCGTGGTTTTGCATTTACTCTGCCAACTTAGCTTGCTCTAAGAAATCTTCATAAGCATCATTTACAATGGCTGTAAGCTCTTCTTTGGTTGTTTCTGGTGTTTTACCAGAAGTAATCGAAAGTGAAAAAATCATTTGTATTAGATTGTAAGCTTTATCGGAGGTAAGATCTTTAGGATTTTTTACTTGTTTGAGTTCTTTAACAGATCCTTTTACAAGGTCTTTTGCGAGTTGTTTTTTGAATTTTTCTATTTGTGGGTTGTTGAGCATTTTTGAAGGGAGTGAATTTTAAGAAGCTAAGTTTTGAATTTGTTTTTTGAAGATAAAAGCATCAATAAGCTGTAGAACCACGTTTTTATCACTTTCATTCATTTTTTCAATGGCTTTTAAGTGTTGTAATAAAAGAGCGTCTTTTAGTGCACTAGTGGCTTTATTATCCATATTTCCATTTACAAGAAAATCAATAGGTACACCAAAAACATCAGCCAATATTTTGAGTGTCTCTGCAATCTCTTGAACACCTGGGCTACCTCGAGATTAATGGTCCGCAACCAAACGGGTATCTTATAGTTTCACTTTCCTTTCCACTTACTTGGGCTTTGACTTGTATGAAAAACGGCAACAATAATAATTTCATTTTCGAACACATTAAAATGCACACCATAGGGAAATTTCTTTAAGAAAGCCACTCTGGTTTGGTTGTATCGAACTTGAATCTTCAGCGGGTTTTTCTGAATATTTTGGATGGTTTTAGAGATATGTTTTTCAAAGGTAAGGCCTAGATTATCTTTTTGATCTTCGTACCAGAGAAAGGTGTCTCTGATGTCAAGCTCTGCAGCTTCTGAAATAGATAAAGAATAACTCATCATCGTTTAAAAATATCTTGTTTAGCTTGGTCCCAGCTTCTTGTTTTCATTTTCCCTTGCTCTACAAGTTTTAATCGTCTTTCAACTTCTTTTTGCTGTTCTATGGGAATATCTATTTCATCCGATACCGTAACATAGTCAAGGGTCTTAATGAAGCTGAGAAAGGCTTTAAATTTGGTTTCATCGATGTTTAACGTGATTTGTTTCATGATGCTGCTATTTTAATTTTACATTATCAAAGGTAAGATTTTATTGTCAAAAAGAAAAAAGCATGCCTGCCTGAAGACCCAGTCAGACAGGGAGGTATTTGCCAGGGTAATCATGACGAGTCATCAGCATTTTTTTTTAGAGCATGAAAGGTATTCCCCCTCAATTACCGCGAGATTGCCTGTCCAACAGCAGGTGGGCATCTCGTGGTTTTGCATTTACTCTGCCAACTTAGCTTGCTCTAAGAAATCTTCATAAGCATCATTTACAATGGCTGTAAGCTCTTCTTTGGTGGTTTCTGGTGTTTTGCATGAAGTAATCGAAAGTGAAAAAATCATCTGTATTAGATTGTAAGCTTTATCGGAGGTAAGATCTTC
>CAYFTH010000039.1:0-16699 GCA_964346075.1 uncultured Fluviicola sp.
GGTGCAAAGATAGAGTGCTTTTTTTGATGCGCAAGGGTTTTGTGAAGTTTTTTTTGTGCTTTTCGATGAATGATTTATAATTAGCTATGAACGTTGTGGTTAGGGATAGAAGTTTTATGCTTTTTTCAATCCTCTATTCCCTAATTGAGTTAAATGAATGCGTGCCCCAATGCTGAATAACCAACTTCTTAGTACTCACAACGCCATTTCTATGCCGCAACAGCACTTGATAAATGCCTGATTCAATACCTGATGTGTTGATTTCAAAGCCTGTTGCTGTTGGAACTAACGTGATATTGATTGTTCTACCTACACTATTGTAGAAGCTAACATTATAATGGCTTTCTTCGAAGGAAGGTATATGAAGTATGACTTTTTCATCTGATGGATTAGGGTAAAGGGTGAAATACTCGTTAATCATCGGATCAATCTCTTCTCCTACTGACACCGTTTGCTCTTTTGAGAAGGAAACCCAATATAGATTAACTTTTAACGTGTCATCATAGTAAAAAGGAAAGCCTGTGTTGTCATACAACATAATACTGTTCTGATTTGCAAAAAATGCAAATTGAGTTCCCACATCGTTTTGATAGTAGTCATAAGTTGAAAAGAGTGTACCAGCGTGACAGGAGTCTAAAGTTGAAATGAATAATGTTGAATCCCACGAGACTTCAATGGGATAGTACTTGCCAACTACATTTAATGTCATTTCAAAATCGAAAATACGATTGCATGACTTTTCCACTATTTGTTTTTTAGTGTGAATTGTTGGTGGAGGCATTGGTGCGAGACCATTTTGATCAGATAGTTGCTCGCTTAGACGCACGTCCAGAACACTGTCCCTCGGTTGAGAAATGATATCTTGTTCCCCTAAAAAAACATCTATTCCGTCGGTAGCGTTTTCATCATACCCTACTTTCACTGTATCTTCATTTCCTTGTGCATCTTCAAAATAAAGTTCAAAGGAAAACTCCTCCTGACAGTAAGAAATAGAAGCTAAAAAGAATAAAATAGACAAACAACAAATCCGATTCATATAAATTCGTTTATTAGCTATATTCAAACTTACACTAAGATTTCAACTCCACAAAACTCAAGAGATCAAAATCACATCACAATCATCTGTTTAGCGAAATAAAAAAGCGTTCAAGAGCAGAAATAGATTATCACCAATACAACTCACCACAGCAATTCGAACACAACTACAACTTCAAAAAAATTATACTGCACACTTTCCTGCCTTTTCCTCAGTTTTGCACTCAAGCTATGAATTAGTACAAAAAAGTAGCATTTTACACCCTGGACTGTAAGCTGAATTTTTCGGAGACGAGTGGCATTGCTTTTAATTTAGAAGCGGCGATTCTTTCCCTTCTTACAACAAAATCCACTCAATACTTATAATCGCGCAATGATTGGTAGTCAAGAATCGTGATCAAAGACCCCTTTGATTTGATATAACCATCACTCTTGAATTCGCTTAAAATTCGTATAACGGATTCTGTCGCTGTACCAACCATACTAGCCAATTCATCTCGCGTAACGGTCACTTCCACACGGTCAGCCATTCCCTCCTTATACTTTACGTATAGTCTACTGAGCGCTTCCGCTACTCGTTTCCGCACTGTATTATAAGCAAGACTAATCAATTCATCCTCTTTCTCGACAATATTTCCCGCTAGCAATTTGATAAAATTGATTGAGATATCTTTATCAGATAACATCAACTTTTCAAAATCTTCTCTTGGGATCAAAGCAAGCTGAGCACTCTCAATAGCGACAGCATATTCTGAATATTTTGAATAAGAAAGTAGGTCAATATATCCAAAAAACTCACCTTCACCGTGTAATCCTGTGACATATTCTTTATCTTCATCTGTCACTTTATAACTTCTGACATGGCCGCTGACAACATAAAAAAGCCATTTTGGTGTATCTCCTTTAAAGTATATTTGTTCCCTCTTGCCATATGTTTTTAATTGTGCGTCATCCTTTAACCTATCTAATCCGGTTAGATCACAAACAACATCTTGGAAACTTTTCCACTTATTACTAGCTTCCCGCGCTTCTTCGAAACGTTTTCTTTTATCCAAACGTGATTCAATAGCTGAAAGTAAATCCATTTCTTCAAAGGGCTTACTTATATAGTCATCAGCCCCTAAATTCATGCCTTTCCGCATATCAGAGCGTTCCGTCTTCGCCGTCAAAAATATAAATGGAATACCTCTTGTTTCTGGAATTTTACTAAGATAGTACAACACACCATAACCATCGAGTTCAGGCATCATGATATCACATACGATGAGGTCCGGTCTTTCCCGCTTCACTAACTCTACACCTTCTTTGCCATTTGGAGCACTGAGTACCTCATAATCTGCGAGCTCAAGGATTTCCTCAATATTTTCGCGCATCTCATGGTTATCTTCAATTATAGCTATTCTTTTCATTTTACAATGATTGGTTCTTTAAATTTTTAGGAAAATCGACCGTAAAAGTAGTCCCCTCTCCTTCTTCTGATTCAAATGAAATCTTACCTTTAATTAAGTTAAGGTAGCGCCCTACAATATTTAACCCCAAACCAGTTCCTTCAATATTCGAAACGTTACCCGCTCTAAAAAATCGGTCAAACATTCGGCTCTGGTCATTTTTCGGTATACCAATCCCTTTATCCCGTACAACTAAAATGACACGGTTTTCTAATTCCTTTACATTTACGTCAATTACAGATTTTTCTGGAGAGTATTTTATAGCATTGGATAACAGATTAAGAATAATGTTTTTGATCAACTGTGGATCAGAATGAACTTGAAGCAACGCAGGACCTGAATATTTGATATGTTGTCTGTTCTTTTTTAACTCGCTTAAATCTTCACATGTTTCATTCAGCACTTCCACCAAATCAGTATCCTTCAATACAGGGTCTATTTTACCACTTTCTAATTTTTCCAAAGATAAAAAGTCATTGAGTATAGATGTCAGGTTGCGCACGGAACTTTTAATCCTCAAAATGTGCTTTTCGATTTTTTCAGGATTCGAGCGTTCATTGTATTTCAAGATTAATCCTGCCGAAGAATTGATCGTAGTTAGTGGTGTTCTAAACTCATGAGAGGCCATCGATACAAACCGCGATTTCATTTCGTTCAGTTCGCGTTCTTTCTCCAGATTGAGCTCTAATTTTTGCTCCATGCGTTTTTGATCGGTTATATTTTTCTCGACCACCAAAATTTTATCAATCTCATCATCCTCATTTTTTAATGGGACGGCACTCAAAGCATAGGTTCTCGCATCTACCTCCACTTCGAAATTGCTATATTCACCGTCGAAAACACACAATAGCTCTTTTTTAACTTGTTCTCTGGCCGCGGGTACAATCCGTTCTAAATAATCCAGTCCGATCAAATCGTTGGTTTCTATACCTAAATCGTAAAGCCCTTGTCCTTCGGCAAAAAGGTATTTAAAGTTACGATCAAAGATACTAATAACTCCTCCGGGGAAATTACGGGCAATACTCTTATATAATTGCTCACTCTCCCTGAGCTCGCGTGTGCGCTCACGCACTTTCTTTTCCAGGGTATGCGTTAATTGCTCGAGTTGATCTTCCGCCTCTCTGCGAATGCTTACATCAGATATAAGTGCAACCACAAAGGAATCGCCTCGATCATCTTTCAACGGATTCAAACTAACCTCAACTGGAAAAACGGAGCCATCTTTTCGTTGACCATTCAATTTTAGTGTGGATCCCATAGAACGCTTTTGAGGATTTTTGTGGTAATCTGAACGCTCGCCTTTATGCTTTTCGCGCTGCTTTACAGGTACTAATAGTTCTATTTTTTCTCCTATCAATTCCTTCGATGTAAATCCAAATAATTCTTCTGCGGTGGCGTTGTTATCTACAATTACTCCAGTATTATCCACGAGAATCAAACCTTCCTGAATCGATTCAAAAAGGACTTCGTACATATTCTCTTTAAGCTCCATAATTAAAACCAAAAATAACTATATTTCAAGCAAATCAATGATTTCTCGTGCTTCTTTTACATCGTGTACACGAAGAATGTTTGCTCCCTTCATATATGCAAAGGTGTTGAGCACGGTTGTACCGTTCAATGCTTGATCAGATTGAATGCCAAGCTTTTTACATATCATTGATTTCCTCGAAAGTCCTATCAACAAGGGACAGTCAAGAACTTTTAAATGATCAATCCCCTGCAAAAGCTCAAAATTCTGCGCACCATTTTTCGCAAAACCGAAACCAGGATCTATGATTACATCTTTTACGCCAAAGCGTCTCAATTCTTGAAGTTTAATACTCAATTCAAGAACAACATCTTTCACAAGGTTGACATAATCATTACGGTACATCATATCTTGCGCATCCCCTCTACTATGCATAAGAATGTAGGGGACATTGAGTTCGGCTACTGTCTGAAACATCTTTCCATCGTAGCTGCCACCGTAAACATCATTTACAATGTCGGCGCCTGCATAAATGGCCTCCCGTGCTACATCACTTCGAAAAGTATCAATGCTCAGAGGTAGCGAAGGAAACTTCTCAGCTATACTTTCTACAGCGCCAACCACGCGTCTTAACTCCTCTTGAGTATTAAAAAGGTCTGCATGTGGACGTGTGGATATTCCTCCTACATCTAAAATATCTACACCTTCATCGATAAACTGCTCGACCTTTTTCAACAAGTCAGCTTCCTTAAAAACCCGAGAGCCAGGATAAAAAGAGTCCTGATTCACATTGATAATCCCCATTACCTTACAGGTATCAAATGTCAGTAACTTACCAGAACAATTTATCGTCTTAATTGATTCAATTTTATTATCTTTCGACTCCATTTTTTATTTTCAAAAACTCATGACTGAAACAGTTCAACAATATACTAAAGTTCTCTCGAATTGCCGCCACATTTTTGAGCAGAAAACAAATGATTATGGTACGGCGTGGCGTATTTTGAGGCTTACATCGCTCACTGACCAACTATTCATTAAGGCTCAGCGCATTAGAACGATTCAGGAAACAAAAGAAAATAAAGTAGGCGAGAATATCGATGATGAATTCAAAGGTATTGTCAACTATTGTGTCATGGCGCTCATCCAATTGCATGAAGATAAAAACCTGCCTTTAGAAATGACGGTTCCGGAAACGATGGGTCACTATGACACATATTCACAAAAAGCATTAACTTTAATGAAAAAAAAGAATCACGATTACGGTGAGGCTTGGAGAGACATGCGCGTTAGTTCACTAACAGATCTTATTCTTATGAAATTGTTGCGCGTGAAGCAGATCGAAGATAATGACGGAAAAACACTAGTGAGCGAAGGAATTGATGCGAATTATTACGACATGTTAAATTACGCAGTTTTTGCACTTATACATTTAACATCAAATACAGGGAAAGATGCTAAAAAATAAAACCAAGAATCTCGAAGGTAAATCATTACTTTTTAATGCTTTATTCATTCTTTTAAACTTACTGGGACTCACCTTCCTCGTTTTTGGATATCACCCTTATTTTGAGAGCAGTGCATTGGGATTCCAGATCACTGGGTACTCCTTGTTTATATTAAGTTTGGTAGCTATTTATCTTTTTGAAGGGTGGCTATTATTTGCCTATTTAGCCCGAATTTTAGTGGGTGGTCTGTTTATCGTTTCTGGCCTTATTAAGGCTAATGATCCAAAAGGATTTGCATATAAGTTAGAAGAATATTTTGAAGATGGTGCGCTCGCATATCGAGTTAAAGCGCTTTTTAACTGGGAATCCTTCTCTCTCGAGTTCTTAATTGACCAGGCTCTGATGTTGAGTGTAGTAATTTGTATTCTGGAGATTCTGTTAGGGGCATTGATCATCCTCGGGCGTAAAGTGCGACTCGCATCTTGGCTAATGGTCGCTATGATGGTCTTCTTTACTTTACTTACATGGCATACGAAGGAGTGCGATCCAAACAGTACATTTACAGATATCGATCATTACGCGTTGGAAAACCCTGTTGCTCAAGCAAAGGTACCACAAGCGAAACATGACGAGCAGATTACTATCGTTGATAAAACGGCTACACATGTAACTATTCGAGAAGTAAAAAAACCACAATGCGTTGATGACTGTGGTTGTTTTGGTGATGCGATGAAAGGCTCCATTGGACGCTCACTAACACCTGCTGAATCCTATTGGAAGGATATCGTCCTCCTCTATTTGGTTGTCATTCTATTTATTTCAAGAAGAAAAATCACCCCTAATACACTGAAAGAAAACACCGTGTTGATTTTCTTAGCTCTCCTTTTCGTAACACTATTTGCCTACATCTTTTCATGGGGTTTCCCTATTCTTTTTGCTTTAATCATTTTATTACTTGCACTCTGGATACGCAAGACTGGTGGTAAGATTTTAGGAAACACATTCGGCATGACTAGTTTGATTCTTGTGATAGCTGGACTATTCGTGACTTACGTATTGATGTACCGTCCACTTAAAGATTATCGACCTTATCATGTAGGAAGCGATCTGGTGGAACGTATGAATGATGGAAAAGAAGGTGTTTATAAAAACATCATTATCTATAAAAATAAAGCCACCGGAAAAGATACCACGCTGACTGAATTGGATCAGTCCACGGAGCATATCTGGGGACAACCTGAAAAATGGGAATTTGTTGAAAGAACAACGGAAACAGTGAAGGCAGGCAGACTACCATCAATTCAACAATTCAACCCCGTTATTGCAGTAGACCAAATGACCAATACAGAACGCAATTTTGATTATATCAGTCAAAAAATAAAAGAAAACAGAGAAAAATACGTGGATATTATTGAAAAGACATCTGGAAATCGATATCCACAACCTTTATCTGACTTCTACATAGAAGATTGGGATACATCCGAATACGTCATTGGTGATACTATTATGCGTCTCCCCGAAACTTTTACTGAGGTGAGTTTAAAGGATTATATCCTCCAACAAGATCAAATTATTTTAGTCATATCAAAAGATCTCCAGAAAGGAAATTTCAATCGTGTTGAGCAATTAAAAGAGATCGCGAAAAAAGCGCACGAGGAAGCTATAGATATGATCATGATAACGGCTAGTGGTTCAGACGAAATTGAAGCTTTTAGAGCATCTCAAGGACTCGATATACCCACCTTACAAAATGACGAAATCGAAATAAAGGCCATTACCCGATCTAATCCAACTTTAATGGTATTAAAAAATGGAGTGGTTAAAGGTAAATACGCATTCAGATCGACTCCTTCATGGAAATGGTTAATAAAAAACGTATTGGATATTAAATAACTATGTATGAGAAAAAAGATTGTAGCGGGTAATTGGAAAATGCACCTCAACAAAAAAGAAGCGATTAACCTCAACGAGGCTGTTAGCAACAATATGCCTCAAAACAATGTGGAAGTCTATCAATTCGTTCCTTCTGTGTACTTAGATATGCTTCAAGAGCGATCTACTATAAAAATTGGAGCTCAAAATGGGTATCCAGAAGATCAAGGAGCCTTTACAGGTGAAGTTAGTATGCTCCAATTAAAAAATATCGGGATCCAGTCCGTGCTTATTGGTCATTCCGAGCGACGCCATAAATTCGGAGAAGAGGCTCAATTCTTGAAGGAAAAAATAGACGCTGCTCTTTATCATCAACTCGAGCCGTTTTTTTGCTGTGGGGAAACACTTCAGGATCGCGAACAGAAGAATCACTTTGAAACAGTTCATGAACAGCTACGCGCTAGCTGCTTTCATCTGGACGCGGAAGCTATACGCTCCGTTGTTATAGCCTACGAACCGGTTTGGGCAATAGGAACAGGAAAAACAGCAACACCCGAACAGGCAAATGAAATGCACGAATTTATCCGATCTGTTATTGCAAAGCGCTATGATCAGTCGACTGCAGACGCTATAGCTATCATCTATGGTGGTAGTTGTAAACCTGAAAATGCACCCGCTTTGTTTCAACAACAAGACATTGATGGAGGACTCATTGGTGGAGCTTCCTTGAAGTCAAAAGATTTTCTAGAAATCATCCAATCATTTTAAATAATATGGACTACCTCAAAATATCATTCCAGGTCGAACCACGTGAACCCTGGACAGAAATACTCATTGATGCACTTGCCGAATCTGGTTTTGAAAGTTTCACCGAGGATCATGAGCAATTACAAGCCTATATCCCACAAAGCAATTTTCAGCAATCAGACTTGGAACGATTAATTGCTGAATACAAGCTAAGCGATGTATCTATCGCATATTCAAAAGAAGTTATTCCCGCCCAAAACTGGAATGCAGTATGGGAGTCAGACTTTGATCCCGTCCAGATTGATAATCGATTATTTATCCGAGCTCCCTTTCATTCTCCTAATGATCAATGCGATCTCGAAATAGTGATCCAACCTAAAATGTCCTTTGGAACAGGACATCATCAAACCACCTTTTTACTAGCGCAGGTAATGCTGGCTATGAATTTTGAGCACAAAAAGGTACTTGATGTTGGCACAGGGACGGGGATTTTGGGGATTCTAGCTGCAAAAATGGGTGCCTCGTCAATTATTGGTACAGATATTGAGCCTGGTGCCATAGAAAACGCAAAAGAAAATATTGAACGTAATGCCGTTGAAAATTTCACAGTTTTAGAGGGTGATATAGACGTAATTCCGCCTGATGATTATGATATCATCATAGCGAACATCAATAAGAATGTGTTGCAATCGCACTTGGGGGCTTATGCTGATCTCATAAAAAAAGAAGGTCTCTTATTATTGAGTGGATTCTTTGAATCGGATGTTGCCGAATTGAGTGATAGCGCTCGAGAGTGCGGTTTTACAACTAAAGAAATTTATAATTATGAAACGTGGGCCGTTTTGCTCTGCGAAAAAAATTAGATTATGAAATATTTATTTACCATACTAATATCAGTATTTTTTGCTTCTCTGACGACGGGACAAACGTTCTCAAATGATCGCGAGAAGTTCGTTAAGGAATTCAGTAAACTCATGCGATCGAGTACTTCTAACGATATGAAACCATTCATTGAAGAAGAACTCAGTCCGCTTTTATTAATGGGGAACGCATTTTCAAAGGAATATTTTGAGCGAATGGTGAACACGGCGAACCTCATGATTGAAAAACGGCATAAAGCATATCCAGAAGTTTATAATTACGTTTATTCCGTTACATCACTGGTGAAAACGGATCAACCTAAAGCGAGTTATGACGCTTGGCACAAATCATTGGATCAGCTGCTGGATAATCGAAACCCACGTAGATTTGAAGATTTCATCGAAGTTTCTGGTGCATTTTTCTCCAGAAATGTCGTTGCACTGGATCGAAACTTTGAATGGATTTGCCGCGGTGGTTCTTATGAATTCATCTATGACAAATCGGTTTTCATCAAGTTTGAAAATACAACGTTAATGTGTAAAACAATTAATCGCGGTTCTTCGCGTGAGGAACAACCTTATTCGGATTCGATAAAAATTAAGAATACCTCAGGTACATTAGACCTCTCACGTAAACGGTGGGAAGGACAAGGTGGTATATTCAACTGGGAGAAGGTTGGTCTTCCGAAAGAAGAAACTTATGCGAAAATTGGTAAGTATCGTACATCTTTTCGATCGACAAATTTTTCTTGTGACTCGGTCATATTAACGACTCCTTACATTGATGAGCCCGTCCCGGGGAAACTGAACGACCGGGCAAAAAAAGGTGCTATCAACAGGAGTCTGGATTTACCATATCCTCAATTTAATTCATTTGAAGCTTCCTTCAAAATCAATGATATTGTTGAAGGAGTCAATTATGAAGGTGGTTTTGCACTCGAAGCTGAGGAGTTTGTAGGCATTGGTAATGAAAATAAACCTGCTCAGCTAATTTTTGAACGCAATGAAAAACCTTTTGTCCGCACCACCTCCTCTCAAGTTCGGGTATCTGAAAAACAGTTGCGCATCCCAAGCGCTCAAGTTGCTATTTTCATTGGATTAGAAGATTCTATTACACATTCCGGACTCAGTGCTATTTTTAAGCGTGACCAAGATGAACTGCAATTGACACGAGGTAATTCAGGGATCTCTCAATCTCCTTTTGTCAATAGTTATCACCAACTCGATATGTACGTGGAGCAAATCAAATGGAATCGCTCCTCTAGCAAACTCGATTTAGGGTATAATTTCTCAACCTCTGAACAACAGCGTTCAGCGCGATTTGAATCGTTCGGTTTTTTTGATGAAAAGCTCTATCAGCAGCTTCAAGGAATGGCTTCGGTTCACCCGCTAACAGCGTTACACAATTATGCCTATAAGTACGATCGATTTACGATGGACGAAGGAAAAGCTGCGTCAGCCTTAAAACTGACAATTTCTCAGGCCAAACCACGACTACTTGACCTTTCTACGTTAGGATTCATTTCTTATGACACTGAAAATGGTATTGTGCGTATTAAACAAAAGACAGAACACTTCGTCAAGGCCAAAACGGGTAAAAGCGATTTCGATAATATCTCATTTACTGCTGACTTATCCCCCATTCGTACCGAGGGTTCATCTCGTGGAAACTCGAATGATAAGCGTGCCCGTGAGCAGAGACAGCGCATTGAAGAGCGCAACAGAAAACGAAGTCAAATGAAATCCTTCGGAACACTGGATCTTAGCAGTTTAGCCTTAGACGTTCAAGCAGTCGACCGCGTACCTATTTCAGAATTCAAACAGACAGCTATTTTCCCAGAAAATGATGAATTAACTGTTAACAAGAACAGATCGTTTGAGTTTACTGGATGGATCAATAGTGGTAGATGGGAGGTTCGTATTAAGGAAGGTAATTACAGCTACGAAAAACACGGTTTCAACATCTTTGAATCAGATGTTGCACTTTTTAGAGCAGTACCTCAAAAGAAAGCGCACGGCAACAGTCCTATTCTTATTCAGTCAGCTATTGAAGGGCTCAAGGGTGAACTAATTGTAGATACCATTACTAATCGTTCAGGATTAGATCAAAATTATGGTAATTATCCACAACTTATTTCGAAAGAAAAAACACGTGTTTACTATGATCAAAAAGAAATCCATCGCGGAGCTTATGAAAAAGATCGTTTTTATTTTGAAATTGACCCTTTCGAAATTGACAGCTTGGTTAGCTTCAATGATGATTTTTTACGCTTTTCAGGAGAGCTGACCTCTGCAGGGATTTTTCCTACCATTTCAGAAGAACTGAAATTAATGCCTGATTATTCGTTAGGGTTTTCTCAAAAAGCACCTGACGATGGCTATGAGTTTTATGGAACCGAAGCGAAATACGAGAATAAGATATTGCTTTCGAACCAAGGTTTACAAGGTGGAGGAGTTATTAACTTCATTAATTCCACTTCAAAATCAAAACGTTTGTTTACTTTCTTACCGGATTCAACTATAGGCGTTGCAGAATTTAGTAATAAACCTCAGGAACAGGGTACAGAGTATCCTGATGCCGAAGGACCTGACGTGTTTATAACATTTCTACCCCGTAAGAAGGTGCTCAAGGCTAAATCAAATAAAGAACTCATTTCTTTCTACGACGATGAAGCTAAATTGCGTGGCTCAACAACTATTCGAGAATCAGGAATGCGCGGTAATGGTCTCCTTGAGTTTACTGATGCCACGCTGGGATCTAAAAACTTTAAATTCGGTCGATGGGACCTGGATGCGGACACCTCTTCTTTCCAATTGGATAACAAGTATAAAGAAGAAGGAGACCTAACAGAAGATCCGCTGGCATTTAAAACGGATAATGTTCAGGCCGATGTTAGCTTTAAAGATCGAAAAGGCGTTTTCAAGTCCAATGAAGGTGAATCAACCGTTGAATTTCCAGTCAACCAATACATTTGTAAAATTGATCAGTTTACCTGGCAGATGGACAGCGATGAAATGACACTTGAGAAAAAGAAGTCGGATAACCTCGCTATAGAGGGGAATATGGATTTAGTTGGACCAAACTTCTTCTCGATTCACCCCGATCAGGATTCCCTTCAGTTTCGTTCTCCTAAAGCTAAATTTAGTTTGAAAGAGCGTACAATTTATTGTTATGAAACGGAATATATCGAAGTCGCAGATGCTCGCATATTTCCTGATAGCATGACAGTAGTCATTCGTAAAAAAGCTCAAATGGATCCATTAGACAATGCTAAAATTGTTGCTAACTTCATTACGAAATATCACGAGATGCACAATGTTCATGCGGAAATCACGGCGAGACGAGCTTACACGGCAGAGGGAGATTATTCTTACTCCAAAATCAATGGTCAATCATACGACATACACATGGATGAAATCACATTAGACACATCCTATCAAACCAAGGCTAATGGTTCTGTTGTTCCTGAAGATAGCTTTAGAATGAGTGAAGAATTTGCTTTCTACGGTACGGTGAATTTAAGAGCAGCCAATCCCCTACTGCGTTTTGATGGAGCTACGAGGATTAAACACAACTGTGAAAAGTTTAAAAGGAACTGGATGGCTTTCTCTTCGGATATCGATCCTGAAAACATTCAAATTCCCGTTGATGAAAACATGAAAGATTTAGATGGAAATCGTATATCCGCTGGTATCTTATGGCGAAATTCTAACGTCACCGATAGCGTGCGTCTTTATCCTACCTTCTTAAGCTCTACGCGAGCAGATGAGGATCCTGTTGTGATTTCTGCATCTGGCTTCCTGCAATACGACGAGGGAGCTAAAGAATATCAAATCGCGAGCAAAGATAAACTCGTGAATCGCAGTGCTAAAGGGAATTACGTTTCACTTCACACCGAATCTTGTTCCCTGAATGGAGACGGCCACATCAGCCTGGGCATGGATTATGGTCAGTTAAAAACAGATGCTGTTGGCGTAGCCAATTATAACCAGGAGTCTGGAAAAACAAGCATGAACGTGACGTTATCTATTCAGGCACCACTAGAGACTAGTGCATTTGAGGATGTCGGTGAGAAGATCGCTGAATTAGAAGAACTGAACCCAGTCGACTTTTCATCTACGACGCTCGAACAAGCTTTCATGGAATGGGTAGATCAGGAAACTGCTGACGAAATAAAATCAGACTACACGTTAAAACGTGAATTCAAAAGCGTTCCGCGACCATTACGTGATAAAATAATTATCACAGGCTTGCGTCTCACTTCTTATGAAAAATTCGGTGATCAACAGCGCGGATTAAAAACATCAGTAGATCAAGCTGGAATTGTTTCTTTCTTCAGCGAACCCGTGATGAAATACGTTCCGCTAAAAATGTTTGCTCAACAGCGTACAGCGATAGGTGATCGACTCGGACTACTCATTGATGTTCCCGGAGCATATCTCTACTTCCTGGATTATGATTACAGAAAAGACGGAACAATGAATATCTTATCGAGTGACAAAGAATTTAACGAAGAAATTACAGATCTTAAGTCGGACAAGAAAAAAACGAAAAATTTTATGTATCAAATGACTAAAAACTCTGCTTATAAAAGTCAATTCCTAAGGATCTTTAAGGAGTAAATCATGGAGTATATTTTTATTATACTAATCGGGTATTTACTAGGCTCCGTGCCAACCGCTGTCTGGGTTGGGAAATTGCGGTACCAACTTGACGTGCGCGAACATGGAAGTAAAAATGCCGGTGCGACAAACACCTTTCGTGTACTTGGAAAGCGTGCAGGTATCTTAGTGTTGACGGTGGATGTTCTAAAAGGAGCATTGGCAGTGCTAACTCCATTCTTCATATTCAACTTATCCTGGAATAATGATTTTCTTATTCAGTTGAAAATTATCGGTGGTATTAGTGCTGTATTGGGACATATATTTCCATTATTCGCTGGATTTAGGGGAGGGAAAGGTGTAGCTACATCTCTGGGTATCATTTTGGGTATCCATCCATTGGCAGCGCTAACTTGTGTAGGAATATTCCTCGTTGTATTTATTATATCCCATTTTGTTTCGCTCGGTGCAATTGTTGCCGCCATAAGCTTTCCGATGGCTGTCGAATTTTTATTCTCTAATGATAATAATACACTTCGCATTTTTTCATGGCTGCTCGCTGCAGCTGTCATTATCGCACATCGTAAAAACATCCAACGATTGATTCGCGGGAATGAAAATAAAATGAACCTTTTTAAAAAATAATCGTACAGTTTAATAAATATAAATAGTGAACGGATAACTATCATGTGGCGCCGACTACATATCGTTTTGACCATGCTCTTTTTGGTAGGAGGGTTTTTGTATGGCCAAGAGACAAAAGAAGACGTTGAAAAAAAGGCAGAAAAACATTTTAGGAAATCCGAATTTATCGAAGCTACTCCACTTTATCTTCGACTGCTTTCACTGGAACCGCGCGACCCCAATTACAATTATAAGTACGGTACATGCCTCTTGCACAATTCTGAAAAGAAAAAAAAAGCCTTCAAGTACCTCAATTTTGCCGTCTCCAGAGCAAAGGAAGTTGATGATGAGGCTTTTTACTACCTGGGAAGAGCATTCCATCTCACTTTTCAGTTCGATAAAGCAATCGAAAACTACAAGAAATATAAAAGCCGATCCAATAATGATGTCGTCGGAAATCTCAGCGTAAGTCGTCAAATTGAAATGTGCAATAACGGAAAATCATTGATGGGTAATATCTCAGAAACGGTGGTGCTTGATAAACAAATCATTGACCGGGATAATTTTTTTAGAATTTATGACTTAAGTAATATCGGAGGAGAACTCATCGTCACTAAAGACTTTCAAAATAAGCAAGATAAAAAGAACGATCACGTTCCGCTTATCCATTTCCCCGTGCATTCTGATCTCATTTTCTATTCGAGTTATGGTGATAATAACGATAATAAAGATATTTACCGCAGAAGACGCTTACCCGATGGTTCCTGGTCACTTGAGCAACGTGTTTTAGGTAATGTCAATACCCGATACGATGAAGATTTTCCGTACATGCATCCCTCGGGCCGTTATTTATATTTCTGCTCAAAAGGTCACAATAGTATGGGAGGATACGACGTATTTAGAAGCGTTTATGATGCAGAAACTGATGCTTTTGGAGAACCGGAAAACATGGATATTTCCATTTCTTCTCCAGATGATGACTTATTTTATGTTGTTGACTCGCTCGATAAACATGCATATTTTGCTTCACGCAGGGAGAGTGAGCCCGGAAAAGTTCATGTTTATGAGGTGCGTGTCGAACGCTTTCCTATTCAGATGATCATTATAAAAGGTCAATTCTCCTCTACGATTAATCCGGGTGAAAAAGACTTATCGATTACAGTGAACGATGCGAGTGGTGTTCAAATGGGAACATTTGAAACTACTCCCAAAGGAGGTTACTTGATCAATTTACCTAAAGGCGGAAACTATGAATTTGTGTTAAATGTTGGTGATAAAGAGGCCGTTTTTAGAGAAGAAATAGAACTCCCCTACCTCAAAGAATTTCGTCCGCTCAAACAAAAAATTACTGAAACAAAAGAGAATGGAGAAAAAGTTGTCCTCATTGATAATCTTTTCGACGAGCGCTTTGAAAATCCTCAAGCTATCTTAGCTGAGGTTATTGAAGAACGTTCCAAAATGAAAGTCAATAAAGAAAATTATGACCTCGATTCTCTTGATGAGGTTCGAGAACAGCGAAAACTACTCGCCCAAGTTGGGCTAGAAAAGTATACGAACCGCGAGATAATTGATCTTGTCAGGAAAAAAGCAAATGACCTGTCTGAAAGAAAACAAAAAACAACAGATGAAATAGAAAAAGCGAGATTGACGCTCCAGAACGGAGGTGATGTTATTCAAAAACAATTGAAACGATCAGATTCTTTACTCCGACTGGCAAAAGCTACCAATGATGCGAGAGAGAGAGAACGCTATTTACGTTTATCTGATCAGGCAAATCGTACCGCAGAGCGCAAAAGAGATGAAATGAAACATGCTGAAGTCATGTTAAAGTATCTGGAGAAAGAACTGGATAATACTTCTGAGCTTGAAAAACAAGCTCGTCAATTAAAGGCTGCTATCGAAGATGTTGATACGGATGACCTATCAACACTTATGGCAAAACTAAACGATCACAAATCATTTGTTCAAGAGGAACTCACGGAAACGACCATTCTAGATGCGAAATTTGAATATTTCAAGCAAATAGAACAGAAAATTGCTGAGTTGGAGGAAATGGAAACTTATCAACGTCAACTGCTCGCTGACCAAAAAAAGCAGAAAAAAAAGGTTGAACAGCTCGAAAAAGAACTAGAAGATGCTCCACGGCGTAAGAAAGATGACTATGAAATGGATCTGCGCGCAGCAAAGAACCAATTGCGCGATCTCGAAAATGAATTGGAATATACCAATGAACAGCTCGAAGAAAAAGAGGATTTGATGGCTCAGAAAAAGGCTGCGCAGCGCATATCAAATTTAGAAACGACGGATTCAACCCGAAGCAGTACAACCACGGATTTATCCGAAAGGCTTCAAAAAATGGAGCAACAATTAAATGAACAGTCCTCCAAGACTGATATTATTGCTAAAAACAATAATGTTGATCTGGATAAAAAGCCCTCAGAGCAAACCAATGAAGGTGATCAATCCGCGGAAGAAAAACAAACGGCTGAGGCTGTCATCACCGAGGTCGATCCTTCGTATGAGGAAGACATTGCGGATCTTGAGGAACAAAAGCAGCAAGGTAATGCAACGACAGCCGAACTCAATCAACGC
>CAYFTH010000039.1:16799-25185 GCA_964346075.1 uncultured Fluviicola sp.
GTGGCGGAAGAAAAATCAACGGAGGCTGTCATTGCCGAGGTCGATCCTTCGTATGCGGAGGAAATGAAGCAGCTTGAGGAGGAATACCTCAAAAACGAAGTGGCATTATCCCAACTGATTGAACGTAAAAAGACACTCGTTCAAAATATCGAAGATGAATTGTCACGATTAGAGGAAAAAGCGAATCCATCCGTTGAAAAACGTGAAGCTTTAGAAAAACAGAAAAGAAAAGCATCAGTGTCGATTGGTGAATGGGAGCAAACTGCTGTAAATAAACAAGAAAAGAAAAAAGTGTTGAAGGATAAGCTCGCTAAAGAAGCTGGTCTTAGTTCAAAACAGCGCGATTTGATCAATCGGCAACCTACAACAGAACAAGACAACCAAGAGAAAGTAGCAGCACTAGAGCAGATCATCGAAACAGCAGAAGAATATGAGGAAACGCTTTCAGATCCAGTAGAACGTAAAATCGTTCAGCAGATCAAACAAGATCAAAAAGAAGCGCGACAAAAAGCCAGTGTTGAATTTGGTGAAATAGATCAATCTTCAGACCCTCTTTCTGCGGTTAATGAATCATCAGAAAAACGTCTCGATCAGGGCAAACGCTCCAAAGTGAAAAAGAATCGCAAAAAAGTCCAACAGCTGCAAAAGGAACAATCTGAATTGAAAAAAGAACTCGCATCTGAAAATAATGAGCGTAAACGACGCCAAATCAATAAGAATATCGAGCAATTAAATGAAGACATTGCAGAAGAACAAGTAGCTATTTTAGATGCGACGACTAAGGCAACAGAGGAAGAATTACAAAAAGAACTTTCAACATTAGAAGAACAAAAAGAAGGTGACAATTCAGGGACTTCTGCCGCTAAAACAGGTTCTATCAAATCTCAGCGGTTATTGAAAGAGGCAGCGGAAACAGATGATCCTGTTCGTAAAGCACAGATTCTGGGCAATGCTCAGCGACAACAAGAAAAAGCAATCACTCAAACAAAAAAGGAGCAATCGCGAAAAAAAGCCCAAATTTTAATTGGCGAAGTCGTGTCAGAAAATAATCTCGATCTGAATCCTGAAAAAACAATGCGTACTGAAAATCAGCTCACAGAAGAACGAGAACAAATTGGTATACAACGAGTTGAAATAGACGATGAAATCACCAGAATTGAAGCGCTTCAAAAACAACTCAAACCCAAAGAAGCTAAGAAATTCAATCCAGTTAAAAAGGAGCTAGAGCAACTCGACCAATCACTCAAAAACAAAGAACAACAGATTGATGAACAGCTCAACACTATCGCCGATAAAGATCAAAAAGATAAGGCTATTGGAGTCGATGAAGAATCAATGAACACCTCTGTTTCTTATGAGGAAGAGGTCGGGATAGCTGCAGATTCTAGTTATAAAGCGCTCGCACAAATGAACAATCAATTAAAGCAGCAACAATACGAACTCGAGATAAAAAAACAAGAACTCGAAAACAGCAAAAGCGAATTACAACGTTTAACGGAAGCAATTGATCATCCAGAAGACCCCTCCACTACTGAAAAAAGCAATTTAAAGGAACAATTGGCAACGATCGCCAAGCAAAAAGAAGATGTTGAGAATTACCGACAACAGGTTCAGAATACCCAACAAGCTATGCGAGAAGCACTTCCTGAAAATACTGCGAAGCGCACCAAATATGAAAATCTCATCGCAAGAGATGTGGCTCCAATTAAAGAGATACCGAGTTTACCTGTAAAAACGAAAGGATTAATTATAGGTACCTCTGAGCAACCTGCATATTCCAACGAAAATCCAATACCCCTCGAAGAAGAACAACCAAAAGGTTTGATTTATCGCGTTCAAATAGGGGCATTCAGTAATCCTGTGCCAAATGAGACATTCGAAGAATTTTCTCCCATTTCTGGAGAACAAATTGAAAATAGTGGCTTGATACGCTATATGGCTGGTTATTTTGGGAGTAGAGGAAGTGCTACTTCAGCACGTGAGCGCATCCGTGAAATGGGCTACAGTGATGCATTTGTCGTGGCTTACTGCGATGGTGAGCGCATTCCCGTTTATCGCGCCGAACAACTTCGCGCCTCTGGAGCTTGTGTGCCTGCCATCGAAACAAATGAGCAACCTATTTTAACTGCTGAAGAGGCTAATGAAGGTGCTGCTAACGGTTCTTTTGATCAAGAGCTCGACAAATTTGCTTACAACAAAGCACCTGGTGCAGCAGAGGCAGAAGCTGCAGAAAGCAAGATGGGTCTTTATTTCACTGTTCAAGTTGGCGTTTATAACACACCGGTCACGTCAGAGCAACTTTACAATGTTTCACCGCTCGTTACCAAACGATTGGATAACGGACAAATTCGCTACTCTTCAGGCGTATTCAATTCAGTAGAGAGAGCCCGTGAAAAACAACAAAACGTAATTGAAAAAGGGATTACTGACGCTTTTGTCGTAGCCTATTACAAAGGAAAACGACTCATGGCCAGTGAGGCGATTAATCTCCTGGAAAAACAAGGCGAATCCATTCTAGAACTCAAAAACCCTACAAAAACAAAAAGAAATAAGATTCAAAATAATCAAGCGTTACCAGAATCTGAGCGGTTGCCCTATTTAAGAGATAAAAAGTTGCAATACCAACTGATGGATGCAACCTACTACGACTCCTTCCCTACACAAGTATTGAATCGTTACAACAGCGAAAAACCTCTGTTTTATTATGATGCATCTTCAGAACGGGTTAAGAGTCGATTATTGACAAAAAAAGCGCAACAAACTGTCCGGAACAACTTCCCTGAAATGACTGTAGAAAATATATATTACGAAGGTCGTGTTGTGAGAGATACCGCAGCGATTCATTTGAAAGAAGCAATCGATACCGCTTCGCAAATTTACCGCCTAAAAATTGATTCATTAAACAAATTGAATAGCGATCGGTGGGACATCATATGGAATAACTCGTTACTTAAATCGATCGATGTTGCCAATAATGAAGTGAAGATCATGCTCTATTCCAGTGCAACGGAAGAACTAAATAAAATTGCTTCACAACTGCGGAAAATTGGCGTATCGACTATTTCTATTGATGAAGTGCACGTTAAAACACGGAAATAAAGGCTGTAACTCATTCAATCCGCAAAGCAATTTTTCTCAACATATTCGCAGCGTAGAGCTCCGTCTTTTGTAAATTTCGACCGCGGTGGTTTCCAAACAAGAATTTTTCAGCCACTATTCCGTCAGGATGTGCTACAGCGATCCATACCGTACCTACAGGTTTTTCTTCTGTTCCTCCAGACGGACCCGCAATTCCGGATACAGCTATGACATAATCAACATTCAAACGCACCTTACCTCCTGCCGCCATTTCTCGAACCGTCTCCTCAGAAACTGCACCATGGGTTTGCAACGTAGATTCTTGAACTCCTGCTAATTCTCTTTTCAACGTATTCGAATAAGTCACTAATCCGCCCATAAAAAAATCTGAAGCTCCTGATTGCTGAATAAATTGATTAGCAATCCCTCCTCCTGTGCAGCTTTCCACAGTTCCCAATGTACTGTTGTTTGATCGCAGCAGTTCGCCTACTACCTCAAAAATAGAAACATCGTTCATACCGTACACATATTGCGGTATTTTTTTCTGCATTTCATCGAGGTAAGCTTGAATTTTGGGCGCATCATCTCTGCCTTTTTTTGATGTCACACGAAGCTTCACAATTCCCGGAGAAGGGAGATATGCCAGGGAAAGATTATCTGCATAAATGCGATCTTCCCAGTCTTCGATCTGTTCAGCCAAAAACGACTCTCCTACTCCTTGAGTCATTAATGTTTGGTAATAATTACCTGCTACGCCAAATTTTGACTTGAGTCGAGGAATAACCTCATCCTCCATAATCCCTTTCATTTCATAAGGTACGCCCGGAAGACTTACCAACACCTTACCTTTTCTTTCAAACCACATACCTGCAGCGGTGCCGTGTTGATTATCGAGAATCAAGGCGTCTTTTGGCAATGCTGCCTGCGCTTCGTTCTTGGGAAGCATTTCTTTTCCGCGCTGTGCGAAAAATTGCTCAATATTTTGCAATACTTGCTGATGGAGTTCTAGCTCGGTCTGAAAATATTCTGAAAGGGTCTCTTTTGTTATATCATCATTTGTTGGCCCCAGACCACCTGTTACAATTATGAACTCAACTTGCTTCATGTACTCATCCACAACAGAAAGTATGTCATCTCTGTCATCACGAATAGTCACCGACCTGTAGAGATCAAAACCTTGATTGCTGAGTACTTGACCGATCCAGGCCGCATTAGAGTTTATCGTTTGTCCGATTAATAATTCATCTCCTATCGTAATGATTCCTGCCTTCATAAACTTGGTCCAAATTTTGAAATAAAACAGTAAAAATATTTGTATGTTTGGAAAAAAACGAAAAGAAATGAAAAAACTTATAGGAATTGCACTAACATCTTCATTACTAGCGCTATCGAGTTGTGATGTTCTTAACGACACAGCTAACACCGTTTTAGATGCACCGATGCCGGGTGAAGGAGATGGACAAGCTTCCAGCCAACTTACGAACAAAGAAGTTGTAAGTGGACTCAAAGAAGCACTCACTGTAGGCATTAAGAACGCAGTAGACGTAACGTCCGTAACTGATGGTTTTTTAAAAAATCAGTCTATTAAGTTGCCCTTTCCGGAGAGTGCTGAACGCATGAAAGAAAAAGCCCTGGAATGGGGCATGGACAGTCAAGTTGATAAGATTGTTACGACATTGAATCGTGCAGCGGAAGATGCTGCAAAAGAGGCTACCCCTATTTTCGTAGATGCGATCAAGAACATGTCCGTTCAAGATGGTTTTGCCATTCTCAATGATGGTGAAGGTGCAGCAACACAGTATTTGCGAAAAAACACCGAAGACCAACTTGTTGAGGCTTTCTCACCAAAAGTAGAAGAATCCATCAAGGAGGTAAAACTAACAGAATACTGGAATCCTGTTATGACGAAATATAATCAGGCTACTGTACTTACGGGCGAAGAAAAAATAGAGACTGATCTGAACAAATATGTAACCGAAAAAGCAATTGACGGTTTATTCCACATGGTCAAAAAGGAAGAAAATAAAATCCGTAAGGACCCGGCGGCCCGCGTCACTGATTTACTATCGAAAGTATTTGGAAGTGTGAAGGATTAAGATTTAGTCACAAAAAACATAATTTCTCACTAAAATAGCCATAGGTTTGATTACTTGTGGCTATTTTTGTTCATATGGCAGACTTTTTACCTTCAGAACTTGTTATAACTCCTGACGGACGCATGTATCACCTCGGTATTCGTCCATCGGATCTCGCGCACAAAATAATTATTGTTGGTGATCAGGATCGCGTAGAAGTGATATCCAATCGATTTGATACTGTTCGTCACAAAAGTCAACATCGCGAATTTGCTTGTCACACGGGAACTTATCACGGTAAGGAAATATCAGTTATTTCGACTGGAATCGGTACAGACAACATTGACATTGTTATCAATGAACTTGATGCGCTGGTAAATATCGATTTAGAAAACCGTACAGAAAAAGAAAAAAAGACTGTACTGGAAATTGTGCGTATTGGAACATGCGGTATTGTTCAGGATGAGATACCCGTAGATAGTTTTATTTTATCCACGCATGCTATGGGAATTGATAATGTCGGACATTTTTACGAACGAAAGACAGATCCCGAAACCGATCAATTACTCAAAGAGATCAAATCTTCAATAGCTCTTCCACAACAAGTGGAGCCCTACATGACTCCAGCTGACCAGGTTTTGAACCAACGTTTACGCGGTGAAGCTATTGAACAGGGAATCACCGTAACGAGCTCAGGATTCTACGGCCCTCAAAACCGCGCACTCCGGATACCGATCTCAGTACCCAACATGTTGAAGTCATTTCACGATTTCAAACATCCCACTCATCGTTTTGCAAACCTGGAAATGGAGTGTTCTGCCCTATTTGCACTATCTAAAGCCCTAGGGCATCGCGCAACAGCAATTTGCTTAGGCTTAGCAAATCGAAGAAAAATGGAGTTCACTGAAAATTACGATACGAAAATTATTGAATTGATTGACTATGTACTCGAACGCATCTAATCTTCATGCATTGATTATCGGAGGCATTTGCACACTGCTGCTTTTAATAACAAGCTGTTCTAATGAAGACGAGGACAGAAATGATACGTCCAAATCTCAGGAATCATTAGGGTTTGAAGCAAAAATAAGAAGACAAGTCGAAAACTCGCTCGATATTGACGCTACAGAGAATTATACGGTTGATATTCATAAAGCGTATATCAACCCGGATACATTAAAAGATGCTCTGATCATGGTCAACCGTAAAAACTGGGCTTTCAAACGCGCGAAAAAGAATAATAATGAGGCCTTTTTTAATAGAATGGGACATACTGGTCCGTTCAATTATGTGTTTGTTCAACTTGGCGGCAAGGAGGATGAACTTCTCGGCACTACACCCATCGGCTCCAGCGCAGATTATCCGCTGGAACATCACTTCGAAAAAATCACTTCTGAAGCACATATGGATTTTTATGTGAATTACAGAGTGCGGAACAGCATGCATCGCAATTATTATACAGTCAGAGATAACCATATTTATTTAACCTTCAGCTGTCCAGTATTCGATAATATTGGTGAGGCAGATCCAAAGGCATTCTTTATTGATCATCCTGAAAGCAGCGTACGTATCGCCAAAGACATCGCTCTTTATGAAGGCAGAATTAAGGATTATGACACTGCGACTATCAAAAACAGCAACAATTACAAACCAAAGGCTATTCTTCCCACTGATAAACTATATGTTTTCTTTATCTTCGATCAAGAAAGCATGAAGTATAAGACGCCTATGAAATCAGACGCTGATAAAACTGAAGTTCATTAAGAAAACAGACAAAAAACTGTCGTTTAATCTTGATGTCACGCAGGCAAAATAATTATAAAACGTGCTCCTTTATTTTGTTGACCATCAGCTTGAATAATACCGCCGTGTGCCTCTATTATCTTTTTGCAAATTGCCAAACCGATCCCCGTACCCTCATATATTTTACTCCCGTGTAAGCGCTGAAAAACCTCAAAAATTCGTTCGTTATAAGCAGGATCGAATCCAATTCCGTTGTCCTCATAGATTATTTTGATGTATTGTCGCTGTTTATTCAGGAAATATCCCGCTTTTTCACGTTCGGTCAGCTTGATTGCATTGATCTGCACTACGGTCTTCTCATAAGGTTTACGAAATTTTACAGAATTACTCAATAAATTTTGAAAAACTTGTTTGAACTGAAAACGAACCCCCGTCAACTCGGGTAATTCACCACATTTAATCGTGATTTCATCTTCCTCTTCGAATAAATCGGCGAGCTCATGAATGATATCCTTTAAAGCGAAACGTTTTTTTATCTCTTCCCCTGAAAGTTGTGCATAATCAAGAAGGTCGGCAATAAGCTCCTGCATCCGCTCGGCACTTTTAGCAATCCGGTTAAAATAAGACCGTTGTCCGTTAGTCAGACTTTCTTCCTCTAAAAAAATTTGATCTATAAATAATCGAATTTTCCGTAATGGTTCTTTCATATCATGACTACTCAACCAATTAAATTGACTGAGTTCATCATTTTTTGACTGAAGTTGTTGCGTGAGTCGCTCTAGCTGCTGCTTTTGCCGTTTAAGATTTGTTATAAAAATTTCCTTTTCAAGATAAGCACCAAGACGCAAACCAGCCTGTATCTGATAATTCTTCCACGGATTACTTTTTCCTGCTACTTCTTCCTCCCAGGCAGCAAACGAAGAACGAGGAGACAGCTTTTGTTCACCTGAAAGATCTGGTCGGCCTCCCCATTTTTTCCCTTCGGATTGCTGTTGCCGAAACCACATAATAGCACCTTCCGAAGAGGTCGCTAACGAGAAATAAAGTATACCACTTGCACAGCGTTTAAACACTTCAGCAAAAGAGGCTTCTCGAGAAAATTGATGGGATGAAAATACCTGGTGATCATTCGATTTCATAAAAGACTGAATATCTAATATATGTGCATCTTCAGGTGTCTTCCCGAAACGATAAATTTTATCATTTGCCAGTATTACTCCGCCTGAAGACTCAGTTAATCCTGTAAAATACTGTGTTGCAGTGGCCATTTCAAATTTATCCTTCCCTGCTGCTATTTGCTCTAAAATACTTTGATAAATATGTTCTTTCTCCTGAACATTATTAAAATCTTCTGCGGCCTCCCATCTTCTAATCTGGCTCGAATATAGTTCCGTCTGTAATAGCGCATCGCGTCGCACTATTGGGTCAATATGTCGAGAAGAGTGATGATGGCAAGCTACCAAACCCCAGAGCTGTTCATCAATAATTAT